>QMLZ01000326.1 GCA_003646995.1 Deltaproteobacteria bacterium
CTTGACCACCTCCGTACTTTTTCTGTTTTCTAAGGGCCGAAGCTACTGCACGAGGCTTTACTGCTCCCTTTTCCAGCAATACCTCACCAACCTTTTTCTCTGGCTTCCGCCTTTGCTCTTCTAGGGCCTGATCCACCTCTTCCTTACTCACAGCTCCATCTGCTACTAGTATCTCTCCCAATGGTTTTTTGGCAATTTCATTTGACCTCGCAACAGTTTCCTGTATTCTGTGAATAAGATCCCCGCAATCAATATCCCCTTCAAGTGGCCCACCCGTATCCATGTTATCCTGTACAGTCTCTATAAGTTGTTTTAACTGATCTACCGATTCGAGAATCAAATCCGTAATATGGTCATCAATTCGGATCTCACCGCTACGTGCCTTGTCCAGCAGGTTCTCAGAACAATGGGCCAGCTTATTAATCTTTTGTAAATTAAGAAATCCAGATACCCCTTTAATGGTATGAAAAGGCCTAAAGATGGAATTGATTATTTCTGCATCATCTGGATTATGTTCTAGATCAACAAGGCAAACCTCTATCGTAGACAGGGAATCAAGCGCCTCACTCACGAAGTCCTGCAATAGTTCAATGTCTTCCTCAGAAAGCTGCTCTGGATTGCTACCTGTTTTCAGGTCTTCGGCACCCTTTATCTCCTTATCTTCAGGCTCATCTAGAGTATGTTCGGAATTGCCTCCCAATATGTGACATATCTTTTCTGCATCATTTTCCTTTATTTCATCACCCCGCTCAATTGCCCTGAGCATCGTCTGCAAACAGCTAATAGCCTCTTTTACAGGGGAGGGATCTTTTTCCTCTCCCAGGCTCATTCGCTCTACATAGCTCTGAAGCGTTCCTGTTAAAGTCAGAAAGATAGTTGGTAACAGTTCTTTACCCTCATCCAATATAGTGGACAAAGCATTTATGATCTTCCCCATAGCGGGAATATTTTCTGCTTCAAGATCAACGGACTCCAGAGCCACAATCTCAAGGGCCTTACCTATTTTCTCTAATTGTTCCACGAGATAGTCACCTCCTGGTATTACGAATCAGACAAATATTAAGAAATGATTTGTACTGTTATTGTTTGAATGCAGCTTCAAGTTTTTGTTTCAGGGTCTCGGGAGTAAACGGTTTTACTACATAGTTAGTTACACCTGCCTTAACTGCCTCAAGAACATTGTCTTTCTGGCCCTCTGCTGTAACCATAATGAATGGCAGGCTCTTGAACTGATCCTGCGCCCTTACAGCCTTTAGCAATTCAATGCCTGTCATCTCCGGCATATTCCAGTCTGAAATCACCAATCCTACCTCTTCCTTCTTTAGCTCTGAAAGAGCTGCCTTTCCATTTTCGGCCTCTATTATGTTTTTAAAGCCCAGGTCCTTTAATACTCCCTTGACTATGCGTCTCATGGTCGCAAAATCATCCACAATTAATACGGTCATCCCCAAATCCATAATCCACCTCCCAATCCTAATTCTGATCATTCTTCTATACATACCTCAATAGTGAAACCACCATCATCTGATTCAAACGGTACGGCCACAATGGGGTGGCTTGATATATGTTTTATCTGATGATCTTTGCCCATTATGACCGAGGGTATGGCACCCTGTAAAACCCTTCCCATTTTCTCTAGCTTCTGTCTGGCCTGCCCGGAGATCATGTTGGCAATTTCACCAACCGCGTCGGAAACCTCTCCATCTACTCGGGTGATAGTCTCACCGAACATTCTTGAGACAATGGCCATAATACTTTTTGCGGGGAAGGTAATGGAAATGGTGCCATTGGCCTCACCAGTCAGTCCTATTACTGCTGAGACGTCACCAGCAGCGCGTTCCGCCTTTTTGATGTACGGCTTGCCCGCTTTGGCCTCCACTGAAGCCATCGTCTTCAGGACATGCAAGGTCGCATCAATAAAGGGATTGATCAATCTAACGTCCATTTTCTCCTCCTCTCTCAAATCTTGTTGGCTAAACACAATTAGGAAAAAGGAAGCCGCATGATGGTCTCACATTTGCTTGAACATTCTTTATGAATTTCAAACTCCCCTTGGTGCTCTGAAGTGATGACCCATCTTATAAATTCCAAATCTTTCTGCCAGTCACCTTCCGGCAAATAGGAACTAATTTCACAAGGGCCACTATCAATATGAGAGCTGATTCTGATTTCGTTATGGGAGTTTTGAGCTGCAGTCATAATTGATAGAGTCCCTTTCTTATTTGCATTGTTTTTGGAAAAACTGCCTAGGAGACACATATGATAAAAAAGGCTTCTACCCAGTGCATAGTGCAAATCGCTTTTTACCCCTCGAAGTTTGGAAAGTTTTGAGTCGAGACTCATGTTTAATTTGCTATTTGGGCTCCATTCCCGTTTAAGTGCCAAGGTTAGGTTAATAAGCACTTCATTTATATCAATAATGTCCTTTTTTTGCTCTTGAGCTTCAGTCAATCCACGGATTCCAGCAGTGCTTCTCAACAACTCCCTTAGCCCATCCAAGGAGTCTGTAATAGCCTTGGGGATCTCTTTAGCTAAGTAATTCAGCTCTAGATCACTGCTTACTTTTTCAATCCACACCATAATTTCCTTGGCACTGTCTTCGGGTTTTACTATTTCTCTTAGTTCCATTAAACCGCTAAAGGCCTCCTCAAAATCCTTGAAGCACTCTTTTAAAAAGATCATATTGTAGATTAGATATTCTAGGTTAGTTTCAATCTCCTCAAGGGCCTTGGGAAGTAACATGTTTAATGAGTTAAGCCTATATTCTTTTATCTTAGTGGGCTGAAGCATTTGTCATGCCCTCCTTTACAGGTACCTTTTGAAATAGCTGAACGTTTTGCACAATATGGTCAAATAGATCTTCTACCTGTCTAGGCAACTGCTGGGTCTGCTCCATAACCAAGAAACCGTTTGACATTAAAGACTGATAGAACATCTTAATCACCTTTACCCTTTCTTCCTCCTTGAAATGAAGAAGAACGTTCTTACACACAACTAAACTAAAATCCGAACGCACTGGCCTAAAAGAACGCAAATCATGCTTTTCGAATATAATAGATCTCCTTAATTCATCTGAAACTTGGAAAAGCTCGTGGCCGACTTTCATAAAGTATTTATCCTTAATTTCCCTCGGAATCCTTTTTATGCTTTTCTCGGGATATATCCCTTTCGCCATGATTTGACCAAAACGCCTGTTTTCCTCGTCAAGGTCTGTAGCGAATATCTCCACCTTTTTGAATCCATAATACCCTAGAGCCTCTCGGAAAATAATGGCCAGTGAATAGGGTTCTGGTCCCATGGCACACCCCGCATCCCACACTCGTATGTGACGGTAGTTTCGGAGGTTTCGGATTACATGATCTCTTACAGCTATCAGAGCTGACATATCCCTAAAAAAATAGGTAAATGCCATGATACCAATTCCCAGGGCCTTCATCTTATGGAACACATGAAATGAAGGCCCTGCCCTAATTTCTTAAAACTCCACAAAGTCTCCATCTTCTGCTTCGTCAGGGTGCTGCATAGGGATAATGTCATCAGGCTCCTTTCCTTGTTGGGACTGGGTTTTCTTTTTGATTGGTGTATTTTCAAAAGCAGTATTCTTTTTTTCGGTCGAAGCTGCCTTTAATCTTACCACTTTCCCTTTGCCATTGGTTCCAGTAAGCTTAAAGCTTCCAACCATTGCGTGTAGCTCTTGAGCCTGCCCATTCATCTCTTCGGAGGCCGAGGCTGTCTCTTCCGCATTTGCTGCGTTTTGTTGCACCACCTTATCCATCTCAGCCACAGCACTGTTTACCTGGCTTATCCCCTGGGCCTGTTCGTTTGATGCGGCTGCTATTTCAGCAACCAGCTCTCCCACCTTCAAGGCCTTTTCAGCAACTTCATTAAACTCTTCATTTGTCTTTTCCACAAACTCTGTCCCGCCCTTGATCTTC
>QMLZ01000327.1 GCA_003646995.1 Deltaproteobacteria bacterium
CGTCGGCTTCGACGTGGGCACGGTGTTGGCCGTCTCTGGTCTGGCGACCATCACCGCGTTGATCCTCTCCCGCGTCATAGGTGGCAAGTACATCCCCCTGTACTACGGCTCCAGTTTCAGTTACATCGCGGCCACCATGGCGGTGACGGGGGCCTCCGGCGAGACCTTCGGCCAGTACCTGGGTGCAGAGGCGGTCAGCCTGGCGCAGGTGGGCATCGTGGCCACCGGTATCGTCAACATCCTCGTCGGTTTCGGCATCCGCTGGATCGGCAAAGGGAATCTGGACAAGATTTTGCCGCCAGTGATCACCGGTTCGGTGGCAACGGTCATCGGCATTGCTCTGGCTTATGCCGCCCTGGACATGGCCTCTGCCCACTGGGGCGTGGCCCTGATCACCCTCCTGATCACCGTGCTGTTCTCGGTCTACCTGCAGGGCAAGGGCTTCATCGGCCTCCTGCCGGTCCTTTTGGGGGGCATCGCCGGCTACATCATCAGCATCCCCTTCGGTCTGGTGGACTTCAGTTCGGTGATGACGGAGGCCTGGTTCCGCATCCCCCATTTCACCCTGCCGGCTTTCGGCAACCCCAAAGCCTGGGGAGCCGTGGGCACCATCGCGGTGATCGCCATCGCCACCATCCCGGAGTCCACCGCGCACCTGTACCAGATCAGCCTCTATGTGGATGAACTGGCCACCCGCATGAAGCGGGAGCGCTACCACCTGTCCGAGCTGATCGGCCTGAACCTGATCCTGGATGGGCTGGGGGACTTCATCAACGGTATGTTCGGCGGTGTAGCGGGTACTAACTACGGCGAAAACAACTCGCTGATGGTCATCACCCGCAACTACTCCGGCCCGGCTCTCATCGTCGGTGGCGCTATCGCCATCTTGTTGGGCTTCGTCGGCAAACTGGCCG
Organism: Deltaproteobacteria bacterium; assembly: GCA_003646995.1. The sequence goes on from QMLZ01000327.1 coordinate 915, forward strand.
CCCTGGTAGGCACCATCCCGCTGGCCGTGACTGGCGGCCTGGCCATATACCTCTTCGGCGTAATCGGCATGCAAGGCGTGGCCCTGATGATGGCCGAGAAAGTGAATCTTTACGATCCCAAGCAACTGGCCATCGGCGCAGCCATCCTGGTCATCGGCATCGGCGGACACATCGGCTACGGCGGCAACCTGCCCATCTCCATCCTCCCCGGCATCTTCCCCGACGGTCTGCCGGCTATCGCGACGGCGGCCGTGGTGGGCATCGTTCTCAACCTCATCTTCCTTATCTTCAAAGCCCCGGAGGTGCCTGTCGTGACGGAGTCGTCTGAGTAGTAGAACACGGATACACAGGGAGGGGACGACCGTGGAGGAGTCCCCTCCCTCCTAGTTGCGCTTCCAGGCCCGCGATGACGAATGACCAATGACCAATGACCAATGACCAATGACAAAAACCAACCGCTAACAGCTAACTACTGACGGCTAACTGCTAACCGAGGAGGTGAATAACGTGCTGGCTAGACCTGGTCTTCCTAGTTTTGATTACGTGAGAGCAAGCACTCCTGATGAGGTAGTCCGCCTCCTGGAGCAGCACGGAGAGGATGCACGACTGCTGATGGGCGGCACCGACCTCTTCGTGCGTATGCGCGATGACGTCATCCGCCCGCAAATCGTGGTGGACGTCAAACACCTGCCCGGTATGCGCGAAATTCTGTACGGCGAACAAACGGGGCTGACGGTCGGCGCGGCGGTGACGATGAACCAACTGGCCCGCCACCCCGACGTGCAGGCCCATTACCCGCTACTGGCAGAGGCGGCCAACTCTGTCGCCTCGTACCAGGTGCGCAACCGGGCCACCCTGGGCGGCAACCTGTGCAATGCCTCGCCTGCCGCCGATACCGCGCCGGCTGCGCTGGTCTTAGATGGACGACTCGTGCTCTATGGCCCTGATGGAGCACGAGAAGTGACGGCGCTGGATTTTTTCATCGGCCCGGGCCAGACGGCAATACAAGCGGGAGAGCTTTTGAAAGCAGTTCGCTTCCCACCCCCACCGGCCGGCAGCGCGGGCAAATACCTGAAGCTGGGCCGCAACAAGGCCGGCGACCTGTCCATCGTCGGCGTAGCGGTATTCGGCTTCCCCGACGGGGCGACTCCTTCCGGTTACAATTTCCGCATCGGGCTGGCCTCGGTCGCGCCGATGCCGCTGCGTGCCATGGAAGCCGAAGAAGTGCTGGCCGCCAATCCGCCGGGAGAGAAAACCTTCGCCGCTGCTGCCGAAAAAGCAATGGAGGCCACGACCCCCATTGATGACGTGCGTGCCAGCGCCGCTTACCGCAAAGCAATGGTGCGCGCCTTCACTCTGCGGGCGCTGCGGGAGGTGTGGGAGAGGTTAAACACGCAACACGGAATACGGAGTACGTGATGCGTGTTGCGTGGTGCGTATTGCGTATGGGGAGGAAATCATGGGAATACATTCAATTACTGTGACAGTGAACGGCGCAAAAGAGCACCTGACTGTTCCCTCGAACATGACACTGCTGCAGATGCTGCGGGACAAATTGGGACTGACCGGCACCAAGAACGGCTGCTCGGCCGGGGAGTGCGGGGCCTGTACCGTGCTGGTAGATGGGGAGCCGGTGAACTCGTGCCTGATGTTGGCCGTGGAAGCCGACGGTCACCAGGTGACCACAGTCGAAGGGCTGGCCCACGATGACCAGTTGAGCGCTTTACAGGAAGCTTTTGTGGAGCATAATGCCGTGCAGTGCGGCTTTTGCACACCGGGGATGTTGATCTCCGCTCATGCCCTGCTGGAACGCGACCCGCATCCGACTGAGCAAGAAGTTCGCGAGGCCCTGGTCGGGAACTTGTGCCGCTGCACGGGCTACCTGCGCATCATTGAGGCCGTCCAGGCTGCCGCAGAAAAAGGGGGTGCGTAAATGGCCGAGTTCACTTCTAACCCCGTTGGTAAGGATGTTCCCCGCGTGGACGCCTACGAGAAAATCACCGGGGCAGCCACCTTTGTTGATGATATGCAGTTCGGTCCCGGCCTGTACTACGGACGATTGGTGCGCAGTCCCCATGCCCACGCGCTGATCAAAAAAGTAGACATTAGCAAAGCGCTGGAAGTGCCCGGCGTCAAGGCGGTAGTCACCGGCGAGGACGTTCCCGCGCGCATCGGCTTGTATCTCGTAGACCGGCCCGTTTTTGCCAGAGACCGGGTACGCTATGTCGGCGACCCGGTGGCCGGGGTGATTGCCATCAGCGAGGACATCGCAGAAGAGGCCGCCCAACTCGTCGTCGTGGAGTACGAGGAATTACCGGCCGTCTTCGACCCGGTGGAGGCTGCTCAACCAGATGCTCCTCTGCTCCATCCTGACCTGGGCGAGTATGAAGTGGCCAATTTCATTTTCCCCGAACCGGGCACTAACATCTCGGAGCATTTCAAATTGCGCAAAGGTAACGTCGAATCCGCCTGGTCCAGGTGTGCGGCCATTGTGGAAGACACTTTCCGCCTGCCCCACATCCAACACGTGCCCCTTGAGCCCCACGTAGCGGTAGCGCTTTGGGAGCCGTCGGGACAGGTCACTCTGTGGACCAGTTCGCAGTCGCCTTTCGCCCAGCGCGACCTGATCGCCAAGAGTTTGAACATTCCGCACGGCAACCTGCGCGTGGTATCTCCCTACGTTGGCGGTGGGTTCGGAGGCAAAGCCGGCGTCTCGATGGAGGTATACGCAGTGGCCATGGCCCGGGCGGTCAAGGGACACGCGGTCAAATTGCGCATGACCCGCGAAGAAGAGTTTATCGGCACGACGGTGCGCCAGGTTCTGGTGGCCCACACCAAGATTGGCTGCGATGCCGAGGGCAACCTGTTAGCGATGGAGACCGAATACTACTTCGGCGGCGGGGCCTATAACGATTATGGCGTCAACATCGCCCGCGCCGGTGGCTACTCCTGCACTGGCCCCTACGGCATCCCGAACGTGAAAGGCGATTCCTACTGCGTCTACACCAACATGCCC
>QMLZ01000328.1 GCA_003646995.1 Deltaproteobacteria bacterium
GTTTACATATAACAGTCAGTCAAAAACTTACAGCTCTAATCGAAAACTGATAAACTGCAAGTCTGTTAATTTCTCTTAACAGAGTAGTTACGTAAGGATTATAGTAGATTTCTATACTTTGACGTTTTTCAGCAGAGTATTAGTAAGGGTTTCTGGAAGCATAGTGTTAGTATGCCGTCTAGGCAGAGTGGCGACAATTTTCCTTCAGTCTTCTCTTTGATGCATAGTTTTTTGATTTTGCATTTCGGGCAGATTTCCTTTCTGATCTCTTTTATGCTGAGGTTTAGCATGTTTCTTTGTTTTAAGACTTCATATACTAGTTTTAGGTATTTTCCCTCGGCGATTCTGGGACTTCGTATTTGGCTCCTTTCAGCCCTTTCTTTACAGTCCAAAATTCATACAATCTTTTGGAACCCTTAGAAGAATTGTATCTCCTACATACCCAAATAACATTCTTTTCATCATCCGGCCCATTAAAGCAGCGTGGAAGCAGATGATCAATTGTCAAGTCCTTTTTGCACCGCAGAATATGCATTCATCCTTCTTCTCCCTTTCCTTAACATACTCCCTAATCTCATTCCAGAAAATCTCTCCTTCCTTAAGCTGCCTAAATTTAGCCATCACAAACCTATAATTTGTTTTCTCAAAACCAGCTGAACCAGCGATAATCTTCGCATATTGCCAAAAAATCAAATCCTTGACAGTCTTAACAACAGGTGGAGGCAGATTCCACCCAACCTAAATGTTCTAAACATTAATCAAATGTAAATTCTCTTTATCTTTTCTTTTAGGGCATTATGTCTCTCTTGTAATGTTGCAAGATTCCATGTTTCATAGCCCTTCAGTTTCTGAGTGAGGCTGAATGGAGTCCACTTTTTCTTGAAGTATTCTTCTAACTTCTTTTTGAAGTCATAGTTACTTGCAGCTGAGTTTCTTGGCCCACTTAGTAGAACAAGATTTCCAAACTTCTCAGTCCATTCTCTTCTTGCGTTTTCATCAAAAATTCTAGCCCATTCACTTTTTAGATCAGGGTTTCTAGGCAGAATGTGCTCAATTGTGACATTTTCAAAGGGCGGAACACCAGTATTTAGATCCCAGTGTTCAATCTCCAGTCTAAGTAGCAAATACTTAGCTAGTCTGCCACCTTTTAGGACGCCGAAGTCGCTCCGATCCAAAGTATCATTAATTATCTTCTCAAGTTCAGCATTGTCTTCGAAGCCCACCCTCTTTCCTCTGAGTTGCGTATCTGGCGGCAAGTAGGTCAGCATATTTTCAATCACATCATTAGAATCCTCGACACTTTCTATCAACTTTAGTATCCTGATATAACTTGTAAGTCGCTCAGACCGCGAGAAGTTAGCCATCCACTCTATAATGGTTTTCTTTTCAAGGTTTTGTAGGAAGCTTAACAAGCTTTTATCGTTCCGGAACTTATAATAAAAGTATATTAATGGAGCGACCCATTCAGAGAATGGCAAAGGATTTCTCATTATTGCAATTATGGCTTTAAATTTGTTGACCTGATATCGATCTACACCCTGAAGCTCCGGTTCTAAGAATTTAGAAATATATATAGACTTGTATTCATCGACCAGTTTTATGAAATCAATGCCCTTTTTAAGGCTATTATTCCTGTATAGTTCTTCAAACTCTTCGGGTAAACTCCCCTTAGCTTTCTCTTTGGCATAGATGAGCCTCATGTGAGATAGTAGATTTTCAAGTTCTTCACGACCTATTTCATTCTCTAAGTCTATCCATTTTGCGGCGTATTTTTCCCTTTCCGCCTCATTAATTGGTTCTAGATTAATTGCCTTAATTATGTCGATAGGACTTAATGGCATTCCTCTCGTGTTAAGAACATTAAAAAGCCTTATAGCGGAACTAAAGTCAGCGGTCTTGATGACCACTATGTATACATGCCTTAGAAGGTATCTGACGAACTTCTCAACTTCATCCTCGTTTTGCATCTTTTCGGCAAAGAGTCTATGAAAAGTCTCAACAGCAGTCATTACACGAAAGGCAGGATCATCTTCTCTGCTAATTTTTGTAGAAGTAGATTTTTCAAGTAGTTTATTAGTACCGTCCCCTATGTAAATGTACTCTGCGAATACATCTTTCAGTTCGTCCCACGGTTCTAATCTTCTGATCGCTGGTGTTCCAAGAATCGTATCTTCCTCTTGGAATATGAATTTGTGGATATCATTCCTCTTACGGCTGCTTTTAATGCGATCTCTCGCAACGGCCAATAGCAAAATTAAACTAGTTAGTCTCTGCTGACCGTCGATCACTATATACTTGTTGCTCTGATCTTGTTTTTCATCTTTTTGGTTCCATAGCACCATTGAGCCAAGGAAGTATACACTTTTTTCATCTTCTTTCATTGCATCATAAATATCAGTGAACAAATCCTCGAAATTATCTTCGGTCCAAGCAAATGGTCTTTGGAACTTTGGAATAAAGAATACATGATCTTTAAAGAGTTCACTAAGAGATAATTCCTGGGCCTTAATTGGCGTGTAAAGAGAACACATTCACATACCACACTTAATTTTAAATTTTAACATTCGTCATTTTAAGTTTATGCGGTAGATAGGAACACTCTATAGGGCTGGTAAATTATTGGCAATCTATGCATTCTTCTCCGATACATAGATAAGAATTTCACATGCGAATCTACAAAGGAAATGAAGTATATCATGCATAAATTGAATGCAATATCGTGTGTCTCTCTCTTGCATTATTCCCAGCTACTTTTCCATTTGTTTTTGTATCCATGCCAAAAGAATTCGTGTAGTTCTCCTAAATCCTTAAATCCGTACATATCGCGGATCTCTTTGCATAAATCGTTAAAGTCCATATATTCCTCCACTGTTTCAACTCTATCCGGAGCGATTTTAGGTAGCAATTCTTTGATACCCTTAAGTACGTAATCATGATAAATAACGAAGTCGTCTTCACCGGTAGCTCGTAAAAAGTGGGTTCCGAAGAATAGATCAATACCTTTTATTTCCAGAAAAGCCTTAAATCGCTCGACAATAGGCTTTTTACCAACAAAAAGGTTAAGTAATCGAAATTTAACGTCATTGAAATCGTTATTTCTTAAAATATAGTCTATCGCTTGCTCACCCATCCGTCCGAGCATGAAATATTCAGCCATTATATCTCTAAAACGTTCCTCGTCAAAATCTAAAATTTCTTCAGTGATAATTTTTCTAACTTTTTTAGGCGCAAAGTACTGTACGTATATAATATGCTGATACGTGTCGGAATCCCTAAAGCCGCGCAAGAGTTCACGAATTTTCTTCAATTAAACCACAGCAGTTAGTGTACTATTTTAGTCATATTTAACTTTTCATGATGTATTTTTCAGACAACAACTGGAAGTGATTTTAGTCTATATTGACTGCACTCATTCTTGGTTCATCTACCATGATAACTCTCCTGACCCTTGCAGTAACCACAATTTCTGTTTCCATAGGACACATAACCATGACTGAATACCTTAAGCGATGGGAGGAGACCATTGTTAATCTTGTAACTCCTTGGTGGACTCCCCTGTTAAAGTGGGGCATTATGGGAGCTAAATATTCATCGTTATTATACTGGTTTTTGGCAAAAAGGTTCTCTGACAGAGTTTAGGTTCACTTTATGTTTAAAATCAATTTTTGGCCAGTAATTCCAAGTTCGCTATAATGTTTTATGAAGATTCCGTCTGGAAGTTGGTTGGTTTTATTTTAAATGTGTAAATGTGGATTTTTGGATGCCGAATAAAAAGTAGGGCAAAATCAACGATTCGTGCGAAGATTTTCAAAATTTTTTGTCACATATTTTCGCTTAGCTTTTCGTTTAATCTTGGTTAACCGAAAAATAATGTTGGAAAGGGCCCTTCGCTTAGGAGTTTCTCATATACTTTGTCTGGAA
>QMLZ01000329.1 GCA_003646995.1 Deltaproteobacteria bacterium
CACCGGTGCCAAAACAGCGTTGAGCTGGCCACCTCCCAGTGTACCTGCACCATTCAAATGAGACAACGTAACAAACGCATTAACGTCAGCGATGAACATGGTACGATCCCAGAAGGTTGGGCCGTACACTGCCTCCTGAGCTGGCAACTCTTCTTTGATTATCTTTTGTGCATCTTTCTCCTGAGCAGCACATATGAAAGACGTGCCAAAGATTACAAGTATACCAATTGCTAGTGCAGTCAGCTTCCACCCCTTTATAAGATCCTTTACGATCAGCATCACGTGTCCTCCAACATCCCTATAACAACGGGGAAGCCACAGCCCTGCAGGTCTGCGGCTCGCATTCATCATTCAACCCATTCAAATCACTCTATGGCTTGCTTTATCGGGGTTGGTCACCCTCTGTCCACACCATTCTGGACATGGGTATATACACCACGTTTATTGGCCTGCTAAAAACAGAAGTCCCTTCGTCAATGGAGATTTCAAGGTTCTTCTCTCCTATAGAAGGTGCGCCAGGTTCATTGACCCTCAACGCGTCCCAAATATCCTTAAAACCGGCTGAAGATTTAGAGCTGCTCCACGCATCACCAATGTCATCGGCCTCATAAAAAGCCACATCCATGCTTTTGCCTCCAAATTCATATCTTAGGCCACCCGACACTGGTGTTATTGAAAACAATCCACCGGGTAATGCACCATTTTCGTCATAACCAAAAGTCTGTAAGCCGTTCGTGATAGAGTTGACCGTTAACTGCTCCGTATTTATTCGCTGGTAAATAATTGGAGTCCCTTCAATCCAGAGCCGGCCATCAAAATTCCTGGCTTCCTGAAAGTACTCTCCCACTGAATTTGTGAAGCGTACCGACATAGTCTCAAGCTGAGGCCCCGTCCATTCTGTAAAAACGGCCCTCCCTATCCCTTCAAGAAATTGCGTATCCAACCACTTGTTCCAAGGTAGAACACTTAGATCACCTTCATAACCTGCAGTGAATGTAGTTGTAAAATCCATAGTGGATAGGCCACTAAGATCCTTTCCATCTTTTCCACGGAGGCATACATTAAGCACTTTCACTGTGTTGGCATCAGGGCGTAAAATATATTGCTGCGCCCTAACCCAGTTGCCTTCGTGATCTTTTGTAACCCGCCCTGCCTTAGCATCAGCCTCCTGGGTCAAAAGGGCATCCCTTGTCCTTATATCACCCGCCTCCATGGCATTGATGACATTTTCCCTTCTAATGCTATCTTTGATGTCTTGCTCATACATCTCCAGAATCTTCTTGTTCAGCCTGTCCTCTTCCACCTGCACTGCATACGCCAGCAACCCGTTTTCATTGAGCCTCTGCAGGGAGCCACTATCTGTAAGGGCTTGGATACCAAACTCATAATTTGATGGTGTGTATTCACCTGAATCTACCTCACTCAACAGGTTTTCATCCCGAACGTTCTCTATAGCCATGTCCAGAGAGGTCTTTTCACCACTAAAACCTAGTGAATCCACTACCATATTCCTAGTTCCCGTGGTCACAGTGTACCTGTCATCGCCATCAGGACGGAAGATCAAGAACTTATCGCTGAGATCAAAAGGATTCAAAAACCACACAAAACCCTCACCAATCGTGAGATAGCTTCCGGGATCATTATCAAAACTCTCGCCTATCTCGTCAGACAGATCCACACCGAAAAGGCTTAACCTTTCAGCAATTGATCTCGGCTTGCCTGGCCCAGGATGGTTCTCCTTTCCATCCCCGGGGGTGATACCCACAAATACTCCGAGGGTATCTTGGGGAAGTTGTATATCTCCATATGAGAATACTATCCAATCGCTTTGTGCACTTTTTGGGTTGGTGTAAAGGGTAGCCGAAAAATTGTTGGGTGTGTATGCATATCGAAAGAACGAATCCGTCCCGATCACAGAAGGCTCATCAAATAGGTCATTTACGGGAATCTTTCCTTCTTCCATTTCACTATCCAAGGTCAATACCCACAAAGGGGCAATAGCAGGAGGATAGCTTCCTTCCAGAGTTTCTCCATCTTCAATGAGAAAATCCTCATCGGAAAGCAGCAGAAGACCGTTATTGGTTGTGGTTATATCATCGGGCAAGGTATATTTCTTCCCATAGTAGATGAAGTTTCCTTGTGGCTTTGGAACTGGATCGTCCTTGTACTCATCTCGTTGGTCATAAAGATCTCGGCCATAAATCCTCAACGGACCCTCTGCCTCATAGGCCTCTGGCTCACAGTAGCCTTCAGGCAATTCGTCCAAGGCTGCCAACATGGCCAATAGAATCTGACGGTAGCTTTCCTCACCCTGGAACTGGGAAAGCAGTTTCCTGAGTATTTGTTTTACAGCCTCGTTCAGCGCACGCTGCTCCTCATCAGATTGGACCTCATAGACCTGAAGTTGTTTTAGCAATTCTTCTAGGCCGGTAACGGTCTTGAAGTCCTCGGGGACCTCTTTATTAAGCTCCTGGCGCAGAAACGTTATAAGACAGTCTACTCGAGACTCAATTGCCTTCGGGCCAAATCTAAAGGTCTTTTGCTTTATGGCCGCCGCTGCCGGGCCGCACATATAGCCCCCAACGAGAACTGCCAAAAGCAATGATAATAGATACGAATGAAGAACTTTAGTCTTCATGGCCAGTCTCCTTCCAAATAGTTAAGTCATTGGATACTCCAAGGACATATTCGCTCAGGACCCGCTAACTTGCAGCTTGCCTTCGCCTTGAAATCCTTCTACTCACACCCACTAAGCACAACAAGCCTGAGCCTAACAGCCACGCGGCGCTGGGGATGGGCACAACAGTCCTCTCAATGTGAAGCGTTGAAGTCTCTATCTCCACGCCGAAATACTGTGGAACTTCCACCCGTACGTGAAGAGGCAGGTCAAAATTAAGATTCAGAAGCTCGGGTATAGTATTCGAGTCAAAAACTGTAGTGGTAGTGTGCCCGTCATATCCTGGTCCCTCATGATAATTAAAATTGTCCCATGCGGGCAATTGAATAAGTCTTCCTAGTTCCAGCAAGCTTGGATCTTCTTGACTACCATCACCCTGAAAAACGTAAATAACGTCGTTTTCAGGATAAGGCAACCCATCAACGTCGTCCGCTACGATCGTAAGGCTTACAAATGTTACAACCGCTACATTATCCCCGTCCTCCTGAGTTATTCCAATTCCGGAAGCCAAGTGATCCCATGTAAAAGATGAACTCTGGACTCCAGGAGGGCTTAAAACATATTCGTAAAGTTCTAAAGATTCTTCTTGAACATAACCCGCGATAGCCGTATCCACGACCAAGGCTACCAGGAAAAGACCGACAACAAGTGACAATAATTTATACAATTTCATCTGCATAAGTGCCCTCTCAGTGTCTTGATTTACTCTTCATTTTTGTTTGCTTGCCTTAATCAAGCCATTTCAGGACTCAGCTATACCATTGTTTTCAGCAACAAACATGCCATAATACAAGAGAACAACTTCAAAATAATTAATGTTATTTAAGCTAGTTACACTTGATCACGAGGCCAATTTGAAGTGTGTGAAAAGTTTTTCCATGTTGTATATGTAATTTCTTACCAACATGGCAGATTTTTTCCTATTTTTGATATGTTATTTCCTGCGCCACCAGCCATATGTTAAGCACTCCACGGGGCCCCTTCATTCGCGCAATAGAAGATAGGGAAATCCCATAGAAAATTCATTTTCTATCAGCTTTTCCTGTTTGACATAGTGGAAATTGTGTTAACAATGTAGTCAAGCTCTTAATAGATTGAGATGTTGAATTAAGCAACTCTACGAATATCGTTGTTGTATTGTTTTTGTGGGGCAATAGATGAGTCTCTCAACCCGGGCCACAAAGTTCTTGGAAGCAAAGGGGGTTCCTTTCAAATCCGTGCCTTACGAGCACAAAGAAAAGGG
>QMLZ01000330.1 GCA_003646995.1 Deltaproteobacteria bacterium
CATTGAAGGAATATTATTTAAGCCCTTCTTATATACTGATAGCGATGAAGAATATTTTGAGGAAGAACGGGTTGCATGAGCTAAAGGGAATGGTGAGGTCTGCGAAGGTGTTTTTGAAATATGCGGGAAGGGGAAAATGAAAATAGGATATTTTGTTTCGCATTTTCCTTACGAAGGATATCTTGAGAATGTCCGGCGGTATGTTGAACAATATACCCATACCGGCACAATAGATGCTGCATACAATTTAGCTATTAATATGGCAAGAATGGGGCATGAGGTAAGTGTTTTTACTTCGTCTATCGATAATAGAAATTCTCTTGAGAAACGTGATAATATGACTATATTCAGATATGGCACAAACTTCAGAGCGCTTAGTGCCAATATTAGTGCTGGAATGTTTATTAACCCTTTAAAACATAAAATGGATTTAGCTCATGCTCATATTGGAGTTCCACCAGCGGCTGACGCCGCTTTGTGGTATGCGAAGAAAAAAAAAGTGCCTTTCATACTCACATATCATGCAGATCAAGATTCAAGTTATGGTCCCCTCTTTCGAAGAGTGGCATTGATTTTTTATAACAACGTTTTTCTTCCTAAAATCTTTTCAAATGCAAAAGTTATTATAGCTACATCTCATCATTACATCAATGAATCAAGATTTCTAAGACCGTACAAGGATAAAGTGGTAGTAATCCCAAATGGAATCGATTTAAATAGTTTTAATATAAATTATTCAAAAAAGGAGTGTAGGGAGAAATTGGAATTGCCCCCTTCTAAAAAGGTTATACTCTTTGTCGGACTTTTAACCCCCTTTAAAGGACCAGATATTTTAATTAAAGCAATGCCAAAAATATTAGAACATATTCCAGACACTATACTGGTATTCGTAGGAGAAGGTCCTCTTAGGCAAAGACTTGAAGAAAAAGCCAAGAAATTAGGCGTAGAAGAGTTTGTCAAATTTGCCGGTTTCGTCAAGGAGAGTGTAAAACACATGTATTACAAATCGTCAGATATTTTAGCTCTACCTTCTATATCCACAGCAGAAGCTTTTGGTATTGTTAACCTGGAAGCTATGGCATTTGGCATACCGATAGTGTCTACTAAAATTGGGGGGATTCCAGAAGTTGTTAAAGATTGTGAAAATGGACTACTAGTCCCTCCAAAAGATCCAGAAGCATTAGCAAACGGTATAATCTCTCTATTAGTTAATCAAGATGTCAGAATTAAAATGTCAAAAAACAATAGGGAAAAAGTTCAAAATTATTCGTGGGAGAGAATAGCTTTTGAAACAGAAAAAGTATATATGAGAATATTAAACTCTTAAAGAGGGTTCGTATGGAAAAAAATAGGGTCCACATACAAAAATGTAAAGAATTGCATAGTGATACGCTAAAAGCAATGGAAGCAATTAGATGGGAGGCTATAGTAAACAAAGGAGATAGAGTAGCAATTAAAGTGAACTTGGGCTACCCTGAACCAAGAAGAGGAGTAATCACCACACCAGAACTAGTGTATGAAGTAATCAGAATATTGAAAAGTAAAGAATGTGAAGTAACCGTTGTTGATTCAGATGGTCTGCTTTTCCCAATAGCCTCAGTATGTAAAGAGAGTGGATTATTGGAATTAATCGAGAAAGCTGGTGCTAAGTTTGTTAACCTCACATATGACGACAAGATAACCGTTCATCCCAAGAACACGCTGTTTGTAAAGGAATACTCTATGCCCAAAACTCTATCTAATATGGATGTATTCATAACAATGCCCGTGCTTAAGACACACGACATTACATTGTATACCGGAGCATTAAAAAATCAATTTGGGTGCTATCCTAATCGTAATCGTGTTCATTTGCACCCACATTTAGATGAAGCAATTTGGGATATAAATGCTATCTTAAGACCAAAAATTGTGATAATGGATGCTTTAACTGCTCTTGAAGGCAATGGTCCCGGTAGAGGATTTCCTGTTAAGATGGACATGATTATAACATCTAATAATCCTGTATCGTGCGATCTTGTGGCGTTACAAATCATGGAATTTAATGTTAGAGATGTGAAACATGTATTGCTCGCCAAAGAGGTAAACGAAGATGCTGATGATTATATAGTAACAGGAGAGCCTATTGAAAATATCAAGAGAAAATTTATGGAACCTTATGATGATCTTGCAAATAAAGCGCAAAAATTTATTTTTAAACATAAAATCTTAACCAAGTTATTCTTTGATACGGATATTGGTAGAAAAATCATTAAAATTGGTGTGGCTTACAGAAAATGGGCATTGAAAGGTAAGACTGAATATTTGTAGCATTAGCATATTAAAACTTAATTGTAAACAAAAAATTTGAGGAAAAAGCATGAGAATCTGTTTACTTGGTGAGTGTCGAGGGAACTTAGATGAGGGTATGAGGAATATAACTCTTTGCTTTGCTGACTATTTGTCAAAAAATCACCAGATATTGGCTTTAGATCTGAGAGATGTCTTCTCTAAGGATTTTTGGGAAAAGATTAGAGATTTAAAGCCCGATATTGTTCACTATTTACATGGTCCTACGATTAGAAGTTTCATACTTGCTAAAATAATTTCTCTTTACTGTAAAGATGCTAAAATCGTTATGTCTGGAATGCGCCCTGTTATTCCATATTTGCTAAGAGAATTTATTTCTTTAATTAAGTCAGACCTGATATTGACTCAATCATACGAAACAGAAAAGATGTTTAAACGCCTTGGATGTAAAACAGAGTTTTTACCTATTGGTGTTGATATAAATAAATTCAAACCAGTGCCAAAAGAAACTAAAAGAGAGCTAAGACAAAAATACGGGTTTGATGAAGAGAAATTCATTATTTTGCATATCGGTTCTATAAAAAAAGGGCGTAATGTCCAATTACTAACAAAGTTACAAAGAGATGACAATCAAATCCTGATTGTTGGATCAAGTTCAACAGGCATTGATCCAAAAGTGTCTCAGAGTCTCATAGAGTCTGGATGCCTCGTGTGGGTGAAGTACATCAAAAATATAGAGGAGATATATGCACTATCTGATTGCTACATTTATCCTACTGTTAGCAGGTATGACTTCTTAGGTAGAGCAATCGCCGACAGCATAGAGATGCCGTTAACAGTGGTAGAAGCTATGTCTTGTAATTTGCCAGTTATCACAACTAAGTTTGGAGCATTGCCAAGAGTTTTTAAAGAAGGCGATGGATTGTTTTTTGTGGAAAATGAAGATGATATCTTTATGGTTTTGGAAAGAATCAAAAAAACTAACATGAAGGTAAAAACAAGAGAGAAAGTTTTGCCGTATTCGTGGGAGAACATAGGGAAAAGGTTAGAGGAAATCTACTCGAATCTCATGGTTGGTGAGAACCAATGAAAACTAAAGGCTTTTTTATATGTTTAACCGGAATGGATGGTTCAGGAAAAACAACGCTCTCAAAGGAACTGGTTGAATTACTGAATAAAAAAGGGATTAAATGCAGATATGTATATGGAAGACTAAACCCCTTCATATTAAAGCTTTTTATTCTAATAGGAGATTGGCTATTTCTGCGTGGGAAAGATATATCCAAGAATTATTCGGAATATTCCAATACAAAGCGAAAAGCAATCGAAAAACATTCCTTTTTATCGAAGGTATACCAGCAAATTTTGATGTTCGATTATTCGCTCCAGATTTTCTTCAAGGTAAAACTTCCCTTGATCTTTGGCAAGAACATTGTTTGTGATCGTTACATTTATGATACGATAATCACGGATCTTTCAGTAGATATGAATTATTCAAAGGACAAAGTCATAACCATGTTAAACAATCTCCTACGATATTCCCCTGAGCCGGATATAACATTTCTCATAGATGTTCCAGAGAAGATTGCGTATCAGAGGAAGGATGATACTCCTGCTGTGGAATATCTC
>QMLZ01000331.1 GCA_003646995.1 Deltaproteobacteria bacterium
ACCTCAGTAAAATCAGCCGGCGGATTCTTCAAGAAAGGCATGAAACGCGACTTTTCAACACATTTCATATATGCATCGTCTGGGCTGATGATGCCTTGCTTCATAAGATCCATGATGGAGTCATCCAAGGTCTGCATTCCATACTTCTTTCCTGTCTGTATCATTGAGGGAATTTGGAATGTCTTTCCTTCCCTTATGAGGTTTCGCACTGCAGGAGTCGCTATCATTATCTCAAGGGCCGCCACCCTGCCGCGGCGATCTATCCTCCGGAAGAGCGTTTGCGAGATGACCGCCCTGATTCCGTCAGCAAGGGTGTTGCGCACCTGTTCCTGCTGGCTCATTGGAAACACTTCTATGATCCTATCCACAGTCTTGGCCGCACTTGTGGTATGAAGGGTGGCGAATACCAGGTGACCTGTGGCTGAGGCCTCGATGGCCAGGGAGATGGTCTCCAGGTCACGCATTTCACCCACCAGAATAATGTCGGGATCTTCACGCAAAGCGCCTCTGAGGGCAGCGGAAAATGAGCGGGTGTGTATACCCACTTCCCTTTGATTGATCACCGCCTTTTCACTTTTGTGCACAAACTCTATAGGGTCTTCGATTGTGAGGATATGATCTTTTCTCGTAACGTTGGCCTCGTGAATAATGGCAGCCAAGGTAGTTGATTTACCGCTACCTGTAGGCCCTGTCACTAGTACCAATCCCCTGGGAAGAGTGGCTAGCCTTTTTATTACGGGAGGAAATCCTAGTTCCTCGCATGTCTGAATTTCAGAGGGAATTTCGCGGAATACTGCCCCCACTCCGTTTTTCTGCTGAAAAAAATTGGCCCTGTATCTGGCCAAGCCCGGTATCTCATAGGCAAAATCCACGTCTCCGGTCTCTTCAAAGACCTTTACCCTCTCTTCCGGGGCAATCTCGTAAAGCATTGCCTTTAGGGTGTCATTATCCAGAGGCTTATATTTCACCCTTTCCAGCTCGCCATCTATTCGCAAAACCGGCTGTTGCCCCGCAACCAGATGAAGGTCTGATGCTCCTTTCTCATTCATCAGTTTGAAAAACGCATCAATTTGAGCCATGGATTCCTCCTTAAACCTGCGTAGTATTCATAGCCTGGGGTGTGGGGTAAGCCCAGGCAATGTCCGTATCCCTACATAATTTTTGCAACAGCTATGCCATCGCCCTACTCGCCAGATTGGTATCACTGCAGAAGCGGGCCGATAAGGCACGTATTTTCTTACCAACCACCTTTTTAATCGGCTGTTGCCGCCCCTTTCTTCACACTCTTGTGACGTTCTTATACAGATTTTTGACACCTGGTGAAGGATGTGCTGAAATCCCACTCAGATTCTTATGTTGGGGCTGCCTCTGCTATGAGTTAGCGGCGCAGTTCCCAAATACTTTAAGAACCTAACCACCTGCAATCAGGGCTTTCGATTGACCTTTTGATTGACAAGAAATCGGGACCTGATATATTATTGGATTTCAATTGGCAAGGTGATCGCATGGAAGTGACACCTAGCCCGTTTAACTATCTTTATAGGTAGGATCGCCTGGATCACCCAGTGGGGTTGACCGGGACGGTCAAACAGGACCAAGGCGTATACTGGCTTAACAGGCCTTTCGGTGATCCTACCGAAGGGCCTTTTTATTGGAAAGGAGAATGAAATGGAAAGAAAAAAAGTCACAATCGCGGAGCTTCAACAAAAAAAGCAGAACAAGCACAAGATTACCATGGTAACTGCATATGACTATCCTACCGCGAGACTGGTGGACCAAGCCGGCATAGACAGCATACTCGTGGGTGACTCACTGGGGATGGTAGTGCTGGGTTATGAATCCACGGTTCCTGTAACCATGGAAGAAATGATCCATCACTGTAAGGCTGTAACCCGGGGCGCAAAACACAGTTTTATTATAGGTGACATGCCCTTTATGTCGTATCACACTAGTGTGGACAAGGCTATTGAGAATGCAGGTCGCTTTATAAAAGAGGCAGGATGTGACTCGGTCAAGCTGGAAGGAGGCTCTGAAATGGCCGATGTGGTCAGGGCCATTGTGGACGTGGGAATTCCTGTTTGCGCACATATAGGCCTAACCCCGCAAACCGCCACAAAGCTGAGCGGATTTAAGGTCCAAGGAAAAGACGCAGAAAGCGCAAAAGCCCTGGTAAGATCTGCTAAGGATCTTGAGGAGGCAGGCGCCTTTATGATCGTGGTGGAGTGTATACCTGATCTGTTGGCCGCCCGCATCACAGACGAACTGTCTATCCCAACAATCGGAATCGGTGCAGGTAAGGACTGCGACGGGCAGGTCCTGGTATACCACGACCTGGTTGGCCTTTTCGAACGCTTTACCCCGAAATTTGTCAAGCGATATGTCAATTTATCACCCCAAATCCAAGAAGCACTTAAACAGTTCCGCAAGGAAGTCGAGGATGGGATATTTCCTGGACCAGAGCACAGCTTTACCATGAGCTCGGAGGAGGCGAGCAAAATATAGTTCTTGATATCGTCCAAGGGAGACGGCTGATGAAAATTGTTTGCATAGGGCCTGGCGCCATGGGTTGCCTTTTTGCCGCAAAATTGAAAAGAGCGGGAAATGAGGTTGGCTTAATGGATTACAAAGAAGACAGGGCAAGACTGCTCAGCACCAATGGAATCTACGTTGAGGGAGTAACAGGCAGTTTTCATGAGATGGTACCTGTACAAACCCGGCCTGACTTTCACCCCATTGACCTGGTCTTGGTATGCGTCAAGGCCATAAAAACAGAAGAAGTGGCCTATGCCCTTGCCAACAAGATCGGTGAAAAGAGCATCGTTGTCTCTCTTCAAAATGGAGTTGGTAATATTGAAATACTGTCCCGCTTTTTGGGAACGGAAAGGGTAGTGGGCGGTATCACTTCCGAAGGTGCTACGTTGCTGGGGCCCGGACATGTCCGGCATGCTGGTCAAGGGCAAACATTTATCGGCGCCGTGGATGCTCAGCATCCCGCCCTTCCACAGATTGCCTCTTTATTCAATAATGCGGGATTCAGTACAAAAATCTCCGACAATATCAATGGCCTAATTTGGGGCAAGCTCTTGGTAAACGCCGGTATTAACGCCCTTGCGGCCATCACCCGCCTTCGAAACGGCGTTCTGCCCGACCTCCCCGAGACCAGAGATCTTATGCACGAGGCAGTACGTGAGGCAAAGCTTATAGCGCAGGCCAAGGGGATTGAACTCCCATATGACGACCCCATCGCCCGAGTCACAGAGGTCTGTAGGGCTACGGCAACGAACGTGGCCTCCATGTTGCAGGACGTGCTCAATAGAAAGCCCACCGAAGTGGATTTTATCAACGGGGCAATAGCAAGGGAAGGTGAGGCCTTGGGTATTCCAACACCCGTAAACAGGGCCCTCACAAAAATCATCAAAGTGATTGAGAGAACGTATGATAAAGTGCTTGCTTGAGAAAATTATCCCGTGCTTCGGATCTCTAGCTCGAGCCTGTTCAGCGCTTCCTCGTCATATATCTTCTGCCCATCCTTATCCCTGACATAAAAGGAGCCCAACATCTTTTCTTCGTCTGTGTTCACCTTTGCAAACCGGATATCCAGCCCTTCTGAGTGCATCACCTTGGCCACTTCGTAAAGACGACCCGGTCGGTACTGGGCTATGACCTCTACTACTGTAAAAAAATCCGACGCCTCATTGTCTACTTTTACTTTAATATTGCGGGAAAAGGGAATAGTCTTTGTCCTCAAAAGGCCCTGTTGGCGCTTGCTTATTAATTCATCCAACGGTAACTCATCTTTTAGGGTCAGGAGAATTTCCTGCTTCACCCTTTCCCACCGTTGTCTTTCCATGAGGGGATCCACTGGGTTGGTTACCTCATAAATATCAAAGGCCAGACCA
>QMLZ01000332.1 GCA_003646995.1 Deltaproteobacteria bacterium
CTGGGTGCATATCAAGGGAGTTACTAAGGACGGGCACATTGTGGAGATCCAGGGATCGAAACAAGGAGGCCAGGAAACGGTGATCCATCAAGACGTGAGACAAGGAGCAACTTACAACGGCGCCGCGTTCATGGCTGAAAAAGGCAATGTTCCGGTGGAAGTGTTCCGGGATGAGATGAATAGCGCCGCATTTGCAATGCAATATGCAAGGGAATGGGAAAAGGCTTACCAGGGGAAGTTGACTAAGCAGGAAGCACTACGCCTTGCCACGGAACTTCAGGGTAAGGTAGGAGGTGCACTGTCGCTCCCCTTCTTTGGAGCAAACGGATCGATTGGAAAGTCAAGTATTGAAGTGCTAAACGATAGCGAGGTGTCTTCGACTGATGTTATCACACGTGCCGCAATAGGTATCAACATGAGCAGCATGACAGTTCAGCAAAAGGAGGCCGCATACCAAGAATTGAACAGAATGATTCGCGATATGAAGTCTGATAAGGCCGAGGACTTGCCCTCAGCCTTATATGTGCGTCATCGAGGGGAAAAGCCACTAGGCGAAATGAGACAGCCAAAAGACTAGGCTCCCCCTCAAGCTATATTTACTCTTCCGGATGCATTGCTGGGTACAGAGGATCCCCTGGAAGAGTTCCATCTAGTGCCGCTGGAGGTGAAAGCCCATCGCCGTGGGTGGGTTTTTCAAGAAATTCGCTACGCCCCCTCTTCGGTGATGCCATAATCTTCTTCTCAAAAAAATTCCCTTTGTGCAGAATCGCCTCCCTACACAACAGGATCACGATAATTGCTACAGCTATGATGAAAAAAATCATCATGGTATCACCGCCTTCCTGTTTTGCCCATCACCCCTTACTTAACTCAGTATCCCCAGACCATCCCCTGTAGCATCAATTCTACCGTGATTAGCCCTCGCTGGCTTTATCCCTGCTGATTCCAAACCGCCACATTACATCTTGCATTAGCTCGCTATACTCTTTCAATTTTACATCCCTCACCTTCAGGTACTCTTTGCCAAACTTAAAAAACGCCTCGAAACTGTACTCAAATTTTTATATTTGGGCGTCCCTTATGATTATAGAAAAGGGCTCCTGAAGTATGTCCTTTAGAGTCCCGATAACCCTTTCAGCATGGCCCTTTCCCTTGCTCTGTCAAGCTCGTTTAGGTCAAGTGCCTATTTGAATCAATCACCAGCCTCTGCTCGGGGTAGCTCAGTTTTACCCACCTTGTTTTTGCAGTACCGTGGCCCTCGCTTTTTCCCAAGCGCAGCTCCTTACACTTACTCCTCCGCTTCCGGCTCTTCCTCCTGGGGCTTCTCCTTCTCGAATACCTCCCAGAGGTTTATGTCCATGCCTAAGGTAACCACCTTGATCGTCTCGTCCCAGTTGACTATCTCAGGGGCACCGTACTTGCCCTCTTGCAGGAGGTAGCGTTCCACGTACTCCCTTTCAGGGAACACCAGGATGTACTCGGCTACCCCGAACTTCTCGTAGACCGCCTTTTTTTCTCTGCGGTCCTTGACCTCTGTGGTGGGAGAAACCACCTCTATCACCAGGTCAGGGGCTCCGGTGATGGCCCGCTCCCCTATTTTGCTCCTGTCGCACACCACGAACACATCGGGCTGGACAACATTGTGTTCGTCCAGGACTACATCTGTTGGCGCACTAAATCCTTCACATTTTCCATGGGCTGATAAGTGATTGTAGATCTGACCAGCTATTTTCCAGACAATTCGTTGGTGCCTTGGGCTTGGGGCCGGGGTCATATCATAAGCCACACCACCAATCAGCTCCCAGCGTTCCTCACCAGGCCAAGTGATGTAGTCCTGGTACGTGTATTTTGTACCCTTTTTCAAGGTAACAGGCATGGCCCCAGTCCTTTCTTGAAATACTGCGCCAAATTTCTGCCTCTCTAATTACCACTATCGTCAATTACCCCTAAAATGTCAAGTTAAGCACCCTGTCGGACTCTGGCGAGACCTCGGATGCCATATTCTTGAGGTTGGCCAGCTTGTTTCCTCGCACTCCGAGAGAGGATACTCTGAAATGTGCTTTGGGCGATAGCCAACTTGGTAACATTGTGCGCATTCATCAGCGCCTAGCACAGTCCAAGGAAACCATATTTTTTGGGCAATAGTCGTTGGTCAGGCGCAGGCGCCAGTAGTTGATTCTTTCCGCTCTTGTCATTTACGTTGCCCCCTTTCCTATGGTATCAGTGGAGCGATGACCAATCGTATCTACTAGATGCAGATCTCTTCTATTCTCTTTTTCCGTATACCTTAGTTCTGCCATGTGATTCCCTCCTCTTATGGTTCACAGGTATCCTAATAACTGCGGTGAAAATCTTTCATGCGCCCTGCTCTTGGAGCTATACCCTTGCTATTGTCATGCACTGGAAATGCAAATATTCGTCAAAAAACTGAGACACATATTGCAGGCCTGCATCTGTAGCAATTTTTGCAGATTCATGCTCTGTCTTATAATCTTGAACCCAACCAGCTAGCCGCATCAGAAAGTCAGTGAATGGGTCCCATTGTTTCATGGCCGTTTGGTTGGTGCTATATATGATAAGGCCTCCTGCGTGCACATAGCGGGCGCAGATCCTTAGTATCTTTTTGCACATCTCCATCGGCATGGGGCAAAGCATGCCTACTAGCATCACCAGGTGCGCATCCCTTCGTTTGACCTTGTGGAAACTACCACAAACAAAAGAAAAGGATCCTTCAAGTCCCAGTTCCCTAACCCTTTTCCGGCCTATCTCCAATGCCTCTGCGTCAATGTCGATATTCCTCACATGGACTGATTGGGCTAGCTCTGGATTTGCAGCCAATACATTGATGAGGTCATGTCCGGGACCTGAACCAATATTGTCGATGAATATGCGCTCCGGATTAGGCGTGAACTGACCTACCCAGTATGGTAGATTTTTCTCAAGCGCCTTAAGTCTGAGATAGACATGATATCCGGATAAGGAGTTAACAAAATATGCATCTATGGGATCCTCGGGTTCTTTGAACCGATAAAGATATTCAAATGCCATGGCAGAGCCGGGGGCCTCTCTGATAATTCTGGTAATTGAAGACCCGAAGGTTAGATACTCCAGCACCTGCATAGCATCCTCGCTAGTAGTATCATCTTCAAAATAGCAGCCTACCAGCTTATTCTTAAGTTCCCTGGGAAACTCATTCAGGAGCTTCCTTGCGCCTGGCGTATCAAGTGCCCACCCCTTCCTCTCAAGCATATTCAACTCTCCTCTCTCATACTCCCCATGTGCTGGTCCCTGCAAAATTAAAGACGCCTTCTTTGAAAAAATACTTCAAAAAAATAAAGATTGCCGGATGCAGATGCCTCGCTGCGTGGTGCATGGGCGAGAGAATGTGCTGCAGGTGGGAAAAGAGGAATTGTTTAGATGCTCATTGAAATATTCCTATGATTTTGTCGTCTTTGTTTGGGTGTGGATTGAACGCATAGGGTGGTCTAACATGGGGAAGTGTCATATATCCAAGTAACCTTTAAGACCTATGAAGAGGGGGGGCAGCAATAAGATGGCTCGGCAAAAGAAAAAAGCCAAGCACAGAAAAAACGCTAAATACAATGAGGTCTTAGAGCGCCGGGTAAGGACCGTATTCCATGCATTCCTGTTACTTAGCCAAAACGACTACGGGGATATCACAGAATACACGCTCAAGCCACACCGGGAGAAAAGACTAGAGCGCTTCGTGGAAGAAAAAACAGCCGCCTTTTACCGCAAAGGGGAGGCTTCCGCTGTTTTCTATTGCTTCGAACTAGTTGTTGCTAGAGAAAAAAGGCGTACAAAAAACAATAAGATTATCTCGTTGTATGACTTTCAATTTTTTATCCGTTTTATCAGATACGATGATAA
>QMLZ01000333.1 GCA_003646995.1 Deltaproteobacteria bacterium
ATCCCTGATTGGCGAAAAGAAGAATTTGAGGAGATCAGGAAGACAGAATTGAAAACAGCCAGAGCCTGGGCGATCAAAGAGTCTCTGAGGCGATTTTGGGACTACTGTTATCCTAAGAATGCACAAAAGTACTTTAATCGTTGGTATTTCTGGGCCACCCACAGCAGGCTCAGACCTGTGATTCAAGCGGCGAAGACCTCGAAAAGGCGTCTTCCCAATATCTTGACTTACTTCAGAGATCCCTGCCCGCCGAGCAGGCGGGGTATCACCAATGCAGTCACTGAGGGTCTCAACAGCAAAATGCAGATGATCAAGCAAATGGCCTGTGGCTTTAGAAACCGAGAACATTACCGTAAAGCGATTCTCTTTCATTGTGGTGGCCTTGACCTGTATGGACGAGTTCCAACACAATCTGGGTCATTAGTCAATACCACTATATATTGTATGACCCACGGAAAACTACGAAGGACAAAACATGTTAATGTGTCAAGCTAAAATACTGTTCAACCCTCCGGCCTGGTCTCCGACCTAGAAGGAAGCCTCTCCGGGCCGGAAGCAGACGCCTTCGTAATATTTGTCGGAAACACAAATCCATCCTTCATATCCACAGCTACATTCTCCTTCAAACCAAAAGGAGGCTCTAGGAGCCGGTGGCAAATTGAGAGCCAAAGAATCAGAAGCCAATTACCACATCAGCTTCTTCGATTAACTCTGCAAGTTTTGGAGGAGCTGCAAGTTCGCCGGCCGCAAATTCGACTATCGGTTTTTGATGTTCATCACACAGCCCTCTGCCAATAGCACATGAAACCCCAATATAGATAGGTATCGGATTTACCGCGGTAAGAAACATCAAGAGATCTTCAAATGGTGGTAGCCCCGGCGCCTGGACATATTCAGGGGTCCCTTTTTTCATCAAATAAACTGCGTTATTGTATAGCCATATAGACACGTCCATCCCCTTTTCCACGAGCGCCTTGGCGCTCAGGAAAGGTACTGTGGCCCTGTTTGGATCTTCAGGCCCATTGTTAGCTATGATTACTACCCTTTTTGCCATGCTTCTACCTCCTTGTCCGTTTTCCATAAAATCTTTCAGGGAATATTCTCTTAAATTAAAGCGTAACTGTAAACAACTTTTTCCATAAATGGGTCATTTTCACCTGGGTTTTGCAAAGATCTCAATTTTGTTTGATAACCTGTTAAAATTACATTCAATTTTCTCAACTAAATAATGGATTCCACCTCACTTTTTAATCCAGATGGTATCTCTATACCATTGTTATCCATCTCATTACGACACATATATGGGACCTAAGAAGATCATATTCTTCCATCTTTGACTTTAAAAACCTGATGGATACCTTTACCCTCTCTTCCATACCCTTGGGTGTTAGGATATGAAGATATCTCTTTTTATTTTTTGGTCCTTCGTAATTTTCCGTGGGTCCTACAATACATTGTGGTACCCAGGATCGTAGCCCATTTAGGCAGAGGTAACTCAATCAGCGTATCTATTAGTACTAGATTAACATCCCATAAGCATTAGGGTTTCAAATCTGAGCTTGATGGAGGCAAATTCTACGAGTCCAGAAGAGCAGAGCATCTATCGAACTCTTAGTTCAAAGTACAAAACATAGGTGGATAAGATTTAGCTATCTGATATCACTAGCTATTCGCCTCCTATCAGGGCAAGAGTTTAAGTTCCGTGGCCCTAGCTGGCATGGCCACACAATTGCTACTACATATAGATCTACCCACGGAAAACTCGGAAGGACCTCAAAACTTTGCTCGGTGAGCCGGGCGTTTGCCGCCAGACGTAGGCAATATGGGTGATGTATGAAAACCAAATATGGCTACTCGCGTTATGATTGGGAGCAGGCCAAACAAGAGATGAAAACAATCCTCAATGAGCGTGCAAAGGTATGCGCAATGATTCCTTATTCCGAACTTGCGGCCCAAAATAGAGCAATCATCATCCGACCCGAGCCGTATGCGTTTGCGGCCATGCTTGGAGAGATTTCTAAAAAAGAAGACCAAGCTGGGCGTGGATAGTAGTGCATAAGTCTGGTGATATGCAACCGCGGCCAGGATTTTTCCAGGTGGCTTAGAAACCGGGGCAAGACACTCCCCATATACCAAAATGCTGTGTGTAGGAGTTAAAAGGAGTTCACTAATATTGGAGTTATACAACATGGCTGGATTAACGATTTTGATTCGCGATAAAGGGAGCTAAAATATGCATAATCATACCACTATGAGCTTATTTTTTCGTAAGGTCCTTCAAGCATTGGCTATTAGCTTCGTTCTGATTGTGCTGCTCCTTGTGGGCTGGCTGGGCTATGTCTCCTATCTCACAATACAAAATGATAGAGCTTGTGGAGGCCAGATCCCCATAATTAAGGAAAGCAACTATACACAAAACGATGAAGAGCTTCAGCCTGTGCTAGACAACTGCAGTGGGGAGAAGAAAAGAGGGGCTGGACTACAGGCTACCGTTATTTTTCCGGACGGGACCACCTGGAGCGGAGTTTCCGGCTACGCAAACCACAAGAAGAAATGTCCTCTCACGTTGGACCATCATCTATGCATCGGGAGCTTAACAAAACTCTTCACTGCCACACTTGTGATGGAGCAGGTGGAGAATGGGACGATCGCCTTAGATGATCCACTGAGCAAGTGGATAGATCTTCCTTATGCAAAGAAAATCACGGTAGGAATGCTTCTAAATCATACCAGTGGTATTCCCAGTTACACGGAAGACCTTTGGTTTCTTGTGCGGTGGTTTGGTTTTCCAAGAAAGCAATGGCAACCAGATGAACTCGTGGCGGTGATTCGCAACAAGGGGCTAAACTTTGAGCCAGGCTCGCGGCACGAATACTCTAACTCCAATTATCTACTCCTCGGGGTCATTTTAGAAAAGGCGACGGGCAAGTCCTATGGCACATTGTTGCAGGAGCTTGCAAACAAGATTGGATTACAAAACACCTATTATCTCAACTACTCCAATAATATTCTCATCGCTAACGGCTACGACGAAACCTTCCTTCATCTTGGCAGAAGGAATCTGGCAGGATTTCGCAGGTCATTAGAGGCAGGAGCTTTTTCTGCAGGTGGAATCCTAACCACTTCAAAAGATGTTGCCTTCTTCGTCCACTCGTTATTCACAGGAAGGATTTTAGACAGCTCGACTCTTGCCCAAATGAAGACATTCGTTGATGCTCCTGATAGGGACATGCCATTACAGAAAGGGTATGGACTTGGAATAAGGAACCTGGTTATTGGCGGAGAAAACCTCATAGGTCATACGGGTACTATTCCAGGGTACTCTGGCATCGCCATGCATAACGAAGAGAAGCACTACACCATTGTGATCTTGAGTAACTTGTCGGTCACTGAGCGAACACAACTCTTTGAAGAAGTTCAGCATATAGTCGGAGATAGGCTTCAAATGCGAAGGTTACAAAATATACACCTTCCCAACACAAAATGATAAACAAGAATGTCCATCCACAGTCGTACAACAGCGGATATGAGGTTGCAGCCTTCGGCTTTCCGTCTAAATCCTCGTTTCACTCGGACTTCTCATATCCCCAAAACGTTTGTCACAAGATTAAGAGCCTTAGGTGGCGAGAAACAAGGATGGCAACATATCGGCAAATTCAAGACTATATAAAGCGAAAGTATGGTTGTACGGTAAAGACCTGCTGGATAGCCCATGTCAAAGACCTTAATGGACTGAATCCGCGAGTAGTTCCTAACAGGATTTCGCTACCAACGCTGAAATACCCTTGTCCAGATGATAACAAATTGATGATAGAGGAGGCCCTTAGATATTTTGGGGTTTTGTAGTTTGCAGCGTGGCGGCCAACCACAGCTGCAGCGGACAGCG
>QMLZ01000334.1 GCA_003646995.1 Deltaproteobacteria bacterium
TACCCATATAGGGTTCAACACCTTGGATAGCAGAAGAAATAATTCCTGCTACTGCTGCTAATGCGGCACCAATGCCGAAAACCAATGTAAAAAGAGGCCTCACTCTTACCCCAATAGCTCTTGCCATAATTGTATCTTGAATGCCTGCCCGAATCAAAAGTCCAAGCCTGCTTTTTGCTATAAACAGCCACAAAAGTCCGGTAATGCCCAATGTGAAAAGAATGATAAAAAGCCGGTACTTGGGATAGACGATAAACCCTAGATTTACAGCACCAGAGAATACCGTCGGCTTTTTGATAACGCTTCCCAGTGGACCAAAAATGGCCAAAATGGATTCGGTAAACACGAGGGATAAACCAAACGTGAGAAGAAGAGGGAGAATTTCGCCTTTTCCATACAGAGGCCGGACACCCAGGACCTCAACCACTAGGCCGATCATGAAAACAGCAGTTGTACCAACTATTAGGCTGAGCCAAAATCCTCCCCCGACTTTGATTATTACAAGGGCCGCATAAGCTCCAAGCATATAGAAGGCTCCGTGCGCGAAATTAACCACATTGAGCATCCCAAAAATAATGGAAAGACCACTAGCCAAAAGCGCCAGCGTCATTCCAACCACCAAACCATTCAAAAGCTGCGTAATGATTTCGCTCATTTTTGTTTTCCATTGGGAGGCTCACGGTTAATCAACCGTGAGCCTCCTTGCTAGATCTATTTCATATGGCATCCTGTCTCTTCGCAGCTATACATGATAGCCTCGCCACCCACATGCCCTATGACCTTCATTACGTCCCATTTACTGGCCATTTCAGTTGGGCCCTTGCCCACTCCAACATAGTATTCCTGGATTGCCCTGTGATCACATGCACGGATTTGCTCAGGGCCCTTGGAAGTTTGGAATTTCATTCCTTCCAATACAGGGATTAGCTTTTCCACGTCAAAAGAGTGAGCTTTTTCCATTGCCATTGCCATTACCTTAATACTGTCGTAAACTTGAGCCCCTGTCCACGAGGAAGGCTTACCATACCTTTCAACATATTTCTTGTTGACTCGAACTGTGTTGGGGTTTGGGAGATTCCAGTACCATGGCATCCCAAGATAGACTCCCTCAATTGCCTCTCCGCCTGTAACTGTCGCGATAGTCAGATCAGAAGCTACAACTACGATTTTCATCTTTTTCTTAATGCCAAACTCATGGGCTTGCTGGAGCAATTTACCTTGGCCTGATCCATAGACAATAACACCTAAGACGTGTGCACCAGATGCCGCTGCCTTAGTGAGCGCGGAGCTAAAATCTTGTTCTCGAATTGGAACCATGATATTTCCGACAACCTTGCCACCCCTCTCTTTTAGCATTCTGGTAACCGATTCTAGGCAGGTATGCCCCCAAGTATAATCCGCTGTTATACAATACCAGTCTTTAGGAAGGCCCACCTGATCCACTACTACTACACCTGTTCCAGTGGCCATTTGATAAGCTGCACTATCAAGATTGAAATGGTGCCTATTGCAGTACTTCCCTGTTAGTGCGTTTGAACCCCCAATACCCATATGTAGCACTCCCGCTTCATGTGCAACTTTGGATATGGCCAACACCACTGCGCTTGAAACACCACCCGTGAGGTATTTTACCCCTTTTTGAATAAGCTTGCGTGCTTTTTGGACGCCAATACTTGGCTTGAGCATTGTGTCTTCAACCAGGATTTCCACTTTTTTGCCCATGATCCCGCCAGAAGCATTGATTTCATCAGCAGCAATTTTGGCAAAGTTGGCCTCGCTCTCGGCCTCAAAACTGTAAGGCCCAGTCAATGGACACAGCACGCCAATTCGGATCTTATCTGCTGCTACTGCTGGAGAGTCCAATACCCCAAAACCCATTAGAGCAAAAGCACAAATCACAAAAGCCGCGAAAAAACACTGTCGGATACGCATTTGTTACACCTCCTGTTAAATTAATCGTGGGTTCCCTTAGTCCTTTTTAGGTTGTAAGTATCACCCCCTTTGCTGAAAAGTTTTTTTCTCCTAGCCTCTCAAACGCTGAGATAGTTGCGTATCAATTTGTTATCCCTTGTGATTTGCTCTCTATTCCCTTCGTACACAATTTTTCCCTTGCTGAGGATATAAAAATAGTCCCCCAGGTTTTCAGACATCTCATAGTTCTGTTCCACGAGAAGAATACTAATCTTATCCCTCTTAATTTCCGAAATAGTTTCGGCTACAAGCTGGACTAAAAGGGGAGCGAGCCCTTCAGAAGGCTCGTCCATAAGGATCAGTTCGGGATTGGCTATTAACGCTCGCGCAATAGCCAACATTTGCTGTTCACCGCCGGAAAGCTGTGAGCCTAAGTTAGCGTTTCGTTTTTCAAGCACAGGAAAGAGAGCGTAAATTTTGTCAAAGGTCCATGCTCCAGTTTTCTGTCGGGAGTAAAAACTTGCAAGCCTAAGGTTTTCGTGGACTGTCAACTCGGGAAATATTCGCCTATCCTCAGGAACATATGCTATCCCTAGTCTTGAAACATGCTCCGGTGCCATCCCTGTAATGTCTTTGTCTCTGTATTCGATTACTCCCGTCTTTGTAGGGGGCCGAATTCCCATAATACTTTTTAACGTGGTTGACTTTCCGGTTCCGTTGCGGCCTAGAAGGCATACTATTTGGCCTTTATGGACACGAAAGCCAACTCCTTGAATAATATGGCTCAAACCATAAAAAGCATTTAGTTCCTCAACTCGTAACACCCATTTTTCTCCCGAGATAAGCGTTTTGAACTTCCTCGTTTTCTCTAATCTTTTGAGGTGTGTCAGTAACAAGGAGATGCCCGTAATGAAAAACCGATATGGTGTCAGAGATAGAAAACACCACATCCATGTCATGTTCAATCAACAGAATTGTCATGTTTTGGGCAATCTCTCTAATTAGTTGCATGGTTTCTTGGGTCTCGGCTACGCCCATTCCTGCAGTAGGCTCATCCAATAACATCAGATGAGGATCACAGGCCAGGGCCATGCCTATCTCCAATTGTCGTAAGGCTCCATGAGAAAGGCTTTCAGCAGTCTTATCATAATCATCAAGAAGATTTACCTTTTCTATTATTTCCAAGGCCTTACTATTAATATCAATAAGTTTCTGAGGGGAGGCAAAGAAATGAAAATTAACGTTACTTCGTGATTGAACAGCAAGGCGAATATTTTCAAACACAGTCAACTTAAGCATCACATTTGTAATTTGGAAAGACCGCGCCAGGCCGAGGCGCGATATCCTGTGAACTGAAAGCCCAGTGATGTCCTCTCCCCTGAAAAGGATTCGGCCAGCTGAAGGCTTGAGCTTCCCAGTGACCAAGTTGAAAAAGGTAGTCTTGCCCGCACCGTTGGGCCCCACGATGGTATGTATCTCTCCACGCGTTACTGATAAGTTGATATCCGATAATGCTACGAGTGCACCAAATGACTTCGTAAGGCTTTGGGTTTGTAATATTGGTTCCCTCAATTTCAGCCATCCTACCAAAGCAGATATTGTAAATTCATACAGATCTACCTCGAGTTTTGCCCTAGAACTAATACTGAAATAACGACTAAGTTATGTCAAGAAAAAAAGTGAGCGCTCACTCAAATTTTTCATTGACAAGGATATGATCAGAAGACATAATTCTCTTCAGATTGGATTGGCTTGTGGCTTAGGAAAGCCCAAGGAGTCCCGGTTTAATATCAGACTATGGTATTACGTGGATGAATCATCTACGTGTAGAGAGACGCTATGCTGCCCAAACAAAAAAGAGAGAGAAAAAAGGAAGTCAAAACGAGAATTAAAAGTTCCAAGCTTATACAGGAGCGACGGAGGCAAATTATAGAAGGAGCCATTCGA
>QMLZ01000335.1 GCA_003646995.1 Deltaproteobacteria bacterium
ACTACCCGACATATTGATCGGCAACCCTCCCGCAGGTTTGAAATTACGTCAGTTGCACGTGTATAGCCCCACATCAGGGCACAAAATGCCCCCAAACCGCTTCTGAACCTGCGGGAGGGTCAAAGTGTCGGGTAGTGAGCAGAGGCGATTTCAGTCGCTAACAGAAGTAGCCTGAGTAGTAACTCGGTAAGAATTTGTCTGGAGGTTTGATATGTCGCGATTTATAGACAAACGGAGCATCCTGGGTGTGTTGTTCATCGTCGGGTCGCTGCTGTGCGGCCTGACCGGGCTGTGTGTCAACTCCGTCCAGGCCATCAAAGTCTCGCGGCTATCCCCGGTTTCGGCGTCCGCGCTGGCGGGCGGCGCGGTGGAGGTAGGCAGCGAGGTGCTTGTCGAGGGATATATCGGCGAGGAGAACGAGGTCGTGTATCCACAGGGGGAATTCGTGGCCTATCTGTACGAGCGTCGCCGCATCTCCGTGAACGACGACGGGCAGCCCAAGCCGGAGAGGTGGCGCAAGTGGGAGCAGGTGACGCCCCCTCTGCTGTTGGATCTGGCCGACGGCAAGGTGCAGGTCGAAAACGACGATTACGCCATCGAAAATCTGCGCGTCGTCGAGGGGCCCGAAATGCGGGTAGCCGGTTCGCAATCGCACATCAAGTACAGCGTCACCCGCTACGAGGGGATCGCCGTCGGCGATCCGGTGATCGCCGTGGGGACGCTGAGGGCAGGCGGGGAAGTCCCCCGCATCGAGGCCGAATTCGTCGCCAGGGGGACGCGGGAGGAGTACATCGCCGGGCACCGTGCAGGCGGCATCGCTTCCTGCGTTGGCAGCGCGATAGTGGGGGTCGTCGGAGGTTTCATCTTGTTGTGGGATCGAATCAGGTCGGTGTGGGGTTGATCCGGCAACGGTGTTCATTGCTCGTCTGGAGGTGATGGTATGAGAGCGATTTTGTTGTGGGGCAATCTGTTGCTCCTGCTGACCGGGTGCGTGCTCACAGAATCACTCCCGCAGAAACCCGCCACGCCGCCGGTGATGGTGGATTCCTTTTTCTACGGTCGCGCTTACTTGGATGTCAACGGCAACGGGGAGGTGGACCCCGATGATCCCCCGCTGGCGGGTGCGATGCTCTCTGCCACCGATGCCGCCGGCCGCTCCGGCGGCGGGCGCAGCGGCAGCGACGGGGTCGCGCAGGCCTGGTGGCCCGACGAGAGCACTTTCCCGATCACGCTGAGCATGTCGCCGCCGGAGGGGTACGCGCCGGTCGGGCCGGAGGAGGTGGTGTTGCAGGAGGCAGAGTGTTGCGGCGCGGATTTCCTCTTTGCATCGCTTCCTCTGGACGAGGATGCGTTCTGGGATGAATTCCCCTTGCCCGACGACGCGGAAATCGTCCCGGTGACGGAGGGGTTCGACCTGGGGTTCGTCGTCGAGATGGTCGAACCGGAGCTGTTCGACTTCTACGCCCGGTGGTTGCAAAGTAGGGGCTGGCAGCAACAGGCGCCCACCGAAGCGATGGTCACGTTACCCCATCAGAGGTGGCGTAAGGCGGGGTATGAATTGCTCATCGAAATCGAGGGAGTGGACGATCAGAATCATCTCATAGTCTGGGTGCTTCTGCGCGAGCAGCCGTAGCAATCCTCCCGCAGGCCGGGAGCCAGCGGTAGCGTATGGGCTGAATTTGCGCCCGACGGCCTGCCGAGGTAAAATACGGTCATAAATCAAGGGGAGTATCGCCACAAATAGCGGAACGTGTGTGTCCCCAATTCCCGCGATCCGACAACCGCGCCGGCACAACCTCTTCTGACTAATTTGTGCGGCCTGGACCGCCGATCTGCATGTGTGAGGTGTCGTCCAGGTCGCCAAAAGTCTGTGGGCCGCGCCGAGCGATGGTCGTCGGCAGAGAACAAGTTGACAGGATTGTGACATGACAGACCTACCCATCATCACCCAGGCGGACATCCGTGAGCGCGTCGGGGAACGCTCCTTTAGGCGCGGATTGCGCTATTTCCGAGAGGGATATATCCTCACCCCCCGCCGACAGGGCAACACCCTCAAGGCCCGCTGCCTCGGTTCCCGGCCCCAACCCTATCATGTGGAGGCCACGCTGGGGCCGGAAGGGATCGTCTCGGCCCATTGCTCCTGCCCCGTCGGCGAGGGGGGGTATTGCAAACACACCGCCGCCCTGCTCCTTACCTGGCTCCACCGGCCCGACGATTTCACCCCCATCGAGGAACTGGAAACCGCTCTCCAACAGCGCAGTAAGGAAGAACTGATCGCTCTCATCCGCCGTATGCTCGCCCGCGATCCCGACCTGGAGATGCTGTTGGAACTGCCCATCGTGGGCGAGGGCCGACCCCGCCCCGTTGACCCGGAGGTCATCCGCCGTCAGGCCGGCCATATCTTCCAGGGCCTCGGCTACGATGAGTGGGGGGCGACCTATGGGGTCGCCCAGCAACTGGACGAACTGGTCGCCCTGGGCCGCACCTACGCCGAACACGGCGATTGGCGCAGCGCGGCGGTGGTCTATCGCACCGTCGCCGAGGAGACGCTGGACAACTATGAGTTGCTGCACGACGAGGGCGAGATCAGCGCGGTGATAGAGCATTGCGTGGAAGGGCTGGGCGAGTGCCTGGCCGCCGCCGAGGATCCCGCCGGGCGCGAGGGCATCCTGCTCGCTCTGTTCAACGTCTACCGTTGGGACGTGGATTTCGGCGGCGTTGGGATGGACTATCCGGCTACCGACATCATTCTGGAGCGAGCCACGCCGGAGGAGAGACGACGCCTCGCCAAAGAGGTGCGTCAGCGGCTGGCGACCGGCAGCGAGTGGGCGCGGCGGACCTGGGGCGGGTTCCTGCTGGACCTGGAAGCCGACTGGCTGGACGACCAGGCCTATCTCGACATCTGCCGCCAAAGTGAGCGGTGGAACGATCTGGTGGATCGGCTGCTGGCGCTGGGCCGGACGGACGAGGCCGTGGGCGTGGCCCGGCAAGTGGGGGACTATGACCTGCTCCGATTGGCGGAGGTTTTCGAGGCGCACGGGCAGATAGACCTGATCGCCCCGCTGATCGGCGAGCGGGCGCAAACCGGCCAGGACGACCGTTTGACCGCATGGCTGAGAGAGCAGGCGCAACGGCGCGGCGACCGGGAGGAAGCGTTACGGCTGACCGCGCAACTCTTCTGGAAGAGTCTCTCGCTCCGGGAGTACCAGACGCTGCGCGACATAGCCCGCTCCCTCGACCGCTGGGACGACGAGCGGCGGCAAATCCTGGCCCGTCTGGAAGCGCAGAACAATTATCGGCTGCTGACCGAGATTCATCTGGAAGAAGGTGCGGTTGACCAGGCCCTCGAGACCGTGGAGCGCGTCCGCCAGGGATGGGGCTGGAGAGACCCCTCGCTGCGTCTGCGGGTGGCCCAGGCAGCCGAGAAGCCATATCCTCAGGAGGCGATCCGCATCTATGTCGCCGAGGCCCAACAACTGATAAAGCGGCGCGGGAGGGGGAACTATGCCACGGCGGCGACCTACCTCGCCCGCGTGCGCGACCTGTACCATAGTCTGGGCCAGGAGGCGGAGTGGGAAGCGTTCATCGCCGGGTTGCGGGAGCAGAACCGCCGCCTGCCGGCCCTGCAGGACGAGTTGAACAAGGCGGGGTTGTAGCGCGCCACGGAGCCGTCCACGAATGGGGCACGAACACACGAATCACGAATTGCGTGGCGCCCCGTTTGTGCATTCGTGGGGGATTCGAGGACGGCGGTTCGTGGGCCGTCCACGAATGGGGCACGAATGCGCGAATCACGAATTGGGCGGCACCCATTCGTGTATTCGTGAAGGATTCGAGGACGGCAGTTCGTGGGCC
>QMLZ01000336.1 GCA_003646995.1 Deltaproteobacteria bacterium
AACCCTTAGTACCGAAACCTTGAGCCCGTTTACGAGGTTGGACTTTTTGTTAATATGCTTTTCAACAATCTTCTACTGACGCTATTTATTCAACCTCGGCTTTTTCCTTTTGTCCTGATCCTTCGCTTGAATATCCTTCCATTTTTATAAAACCTTATGCCAGGAGAGAGACTCTTTTCACAGTCATAGATAGAAGTAGCCGGTAGGTCATTGTATGCATATCCTCAGTATACCACTCTTACCACAAAAGTTAGTGCCAGTGGCCAATAACTTATAACGTACATTACGATTTCGGAATTGTTTCCAAGTGCCTAGCACGAAGTTCTCTTTTTAATACTTTGCCCGATGGGTTTCGCGGGAGCTCATCAATAAATTCTACCTCTTTAGGCACTTTAAACTTAGCCAATTTTGAACGGCAATGGTCGATAATTTCTTCTGCTGAAAGGCTAGCGCCAGGCTTGAGCACCACATATGCTTTCGGGACCTCAAGCCATTTCGGGTGAGGTATTCCAATCACAGCTACCTCAAGAACTTGGGGAAGTTCATAGATTACACGCTCTACCTCTGGAGAGGCAATATTTTCTCCTCCACTTATGATCATATCTTTCTTTCGATCTAAAATGTACAGGTAGCCATCTTCATCTAAGGTTCCGATGTCGCCAGTATAGAACCATCCATCACGGATAGCTTCGGCAGTTGCTTCTGGGTTACGCCAATAACCCTTGAAAATCTTTGGCCCCTTAAGGCAGATTTCGCCCAGTTCGTTTGGTGGCATGTCGTTTCCATTTTCGTCCACTATTCTTATTTCGAGATGTGGCACAGGTCTCCCGACAGACCCAAGTTTATTGAGCATCTTGTCTTTTGCCAAGAATGTATCCCCTGATACTGTTTCAGTAAGCCCATAGGCGTCAGCAAACCATGCGTTGGGAAACCGCTTGGTAAATTCTTTTATCAATGTTGCAGGCATCTTTTCGCCACCATCGATGATAAAACGGACTGAAGAGACATCATAGTCGTAAAATGACGGCTCGTTAAACAACATAATGGTCATAGCAGGTGAAAGCCACAAATTAGTCACCTTTTCTTGGTCTATCGCTTTTAGAACCTCAATAGGGTCAAATTTGCGCAGGATAACAAGGCTCCCTCCTACGTAAAGCGTTCCTGTTCCTGGAAGGTCCATGCCACCTACATGATATAGGGGGCCCACCACCAGAGTCTTGTCTTTCTCTGTAATTCCGAATGTTATGATGTGTCCAATATTCTTCCAATATAGGTTGCCATAGGTCAACATTACTCCCTTAGGATGTGCAGTGGTACCAGAGGTATACATCAGGCGGTGAAGATCATCTGTCTCCACTTCTTCATGGGGTGGTAGGTTGCCTTGGAAGGACGAAATAATGTCTTCGTATGAGGTCCAATATTGGGAAGGGGAAGAATTGAGCACAACAACATGTTCTAGATCCGATAACTCTTCTTTTATGCTGGAGATTGCATCAATAAATGCTGGTTCAGTGATGAGGATCTTTGCTCCAGAATTTGATAGAATATATTTGAACTCATCTGTAGCTAGTCTGAAATTAAGAGGAAGCCAAACGCCACCAATCCAGTTGACTGCGAACGTTATCTCTAAGTATTCGCAGCAGTTGTAAAGGAGAATCGCCACAATATCCCCCTTTTTAACCCCAAGATTAACAAGCCCTTGGGCTAGCGCCCCAGACCTTTGGTATGCCTGCGCATAAGTCAAGCGCTTTCCGACCCCAACAAGGCATTCCTTGCCAGGATACCATTCCGCGTTTCTTCTTAAGACCTTGCTCCAATTCATGCTCCAACCTCCAACATAACAAGATATAACCCTTGCGTGTCCTTTTTGGACATGATCAAACGGATGATAATTGTGTGTTGTGTTCTATTTAATCAATCAATGTTCACAGCTTTCTACCGATTCTCATGAGTGAGAAAATTTATCCCGAATTTCGCAAGTATTATCCATAACCACGGAATATAGAAGGGCATTTGCAAGTGTCTGGGTCAGTATTTCAGTGAGCCGATAACTCGATACTTCTTACGGTGAAAAGGGACTACGTTCCACCTTTGCGAAATTCGGGATTTGTTCATTTTTGCCCCTTTGTATTTCATTTGGTACAAATTGCTCTCGTGTCTGTAAGCAAGAAACCTAGGGCCGATGTTGAGTATCTGCTGGGTCTCTATTGATTCCGGATTGCCCCTTGACTTTTACTTTCTGTGGAATGCTAGCAAGGCCTTCAGGAAGAAATATGACTACCAAGACGAAAATCATGCCTACCACTAATTGCCATCGATCCAAAAACGGGCTAATGAGTTCTCTCAATCCAATGAAGATCGCAACACCGATAACGGGCCCGAAAAAGTTACCCATACCCCCAAGTAGGGTTATGATGACAATCTCACCTGATGTGCTCCAGTGCAAGCTTTCTATCGGTACAAATGCCAGATGTAAAGCGTACAATGCACCGGCTATCCCGGTGAAAAGACCCGACAGACAAAAACTGATCAATTTATAAAGCCTTGTATTGAAGCCTAGAAACGAGGTGCGCTCTTCGTTTTCCCTTATTGAAACCAACACCCGGCCGAATGGAGAGTTTAAGATCCGGTGCACGAGAAAGAAACAGACCACCACTATGGCCAAAATGAAATAATATCGAACAATAGGGTTCTTAAGATCGATAGTTATGCCAGGAAGTTGCAAACTTTTCCTGGGCAAGCCCAGCCCATCTTCTCCCCCAGTCAAATTTGATGCCTGATACGCAATAAAATAAACAACCTCAGCAAATGCTAGAGTTAGAAAAGTGAGTGAGATTCCATATGACTTTAGACATAAAAATCCCACTATAACAGCAGCAAGTAACGCAAACAAAAGACCTACACCAATGACCATCAGCGGGCCCATTTGCCAGTTTGCCATCGCAAGGCCTGCCCCGTAAGCGCCAATACCAAAGAACATCGCGTGGCCAAAGGAAAGGAGACCGGTAAATCCCAATAATATATTGAAGCTGATTGCAAAAAGAGAAAAGATAGCAGTTTCGCTGGCTAGATCTGTATAAGGGACTACAAAGGGGAGTATCAGGCTCACAACAAAAAAAATCAGACTCACCCATGGTGAACAAATTTGGAGCTGGCTTTGCATTACCTGCTGAGGCAACTGTTTCTTTGAGGCTGTTGTCATGAAGTCTAACCGCGTACCTTTCCGTTTTCTATGAATTGTATTTGGTTCACATACTTTGAAAGAGCCCTTCGGGTTTCACTAGGAGGATGAGGGCCATAAGGACGTACATCACAACGTCGGACATTGGAGGCCAAATCAAAATAGATAAAGCCTTTGCTTCTCCAATAAGAACTCCAGCAATAATGGCCCCTCTAAAACTTCCTAATCCTCCTACTGTTACTACAACAAAGGCGGGAATCAATATCTTCATACCCATATAGGGTTCAACACCTTGGATAGCAGAAGAAATAATTCCTGCTACTGCTGCTAATGCGGCACCAATGCCGAAAACCAATGTAAAAAGAGGCCTCACCCTTACCCCGATGGCTCTTGCCATAATGGTATCTTGAATGCCTGCCCTAATCAGGAGCCCAAGCCTGCTTTTTGCTATAAACAGCCAGAAAAGTCCGGTAACGCCCAATGGGAAAAGAATGATAAAAAGCCGGTTCTTGGGATAGACGATAAACCCTAGATTTACAGCACCAGACAATACCGTCGGCTTTTTGATAACGCTTCCCAGTGGACCAAAAATGGCCAAAATGGATTCGGTAAACACGAGGGATAAACCAAACGTGAGAAGAAGAGGGAGAATTTCGCCTTTTCCATA
>QMLZ01000337.1 GCA_003646995.1 Deltaproteobacteria bacterium
ATCACAGCGGGCCGATCCCACACAGGATTCCAGGAGATGAAATCCCTTAGTGCTCCCATGGGCTGGGCACTTAGATGCCCACCTTTATTTATGTGGTTATTCATAACCATGCGGATCCTTTCCGGATCTGTTTTACGTGAGAATCGATTCATATAATCAACCAGCGCACTGAAAACCGCCATGTTGGCCAGTTGTCCGCTTATGGGTCGTGCCTCAACCTCAGTGCAACCCAAGTACAGCGCCATTTCCTTCTTTACCAGTTGCTCCACCTCGGCGATAAAGTTCGTGCCCTGGTAGTAAAAGACTTCCATCTCGTTGAAGGCCTTAAGTTTTCTGTGCTCAGCATAGCGGAATGCCGGATCCATGGTCGTAAGTAACCTCACCATCGGTGATGGCGTCATCTCTGATGGAATAAGGTTGATGCACTCCTTTTGTCGCCAGATGGTGTTTTCAATAGCGTCTTGAAGGAGTTTTGCGACTTTGGTCGGCGCATGAGTAGTGGCTCTACGCTTTTTTTTCGCGGCTATTACAGGTCGAGCATAAGGGGGGGCCTCGCTGCGCAGGTGGAAGGGAACAATGAGAGAGGCGACCATCTTACCCCTAATTTCCACTTCTACTTCCTGTTGATCTTCAATCTCAATATCAACATAGGCTAGCGCCACAGGGCGCAGAAAATGCCTGTCCGTTATTTCAGAGGCTAGGCCCTCGCCCTTGAAAGACCAGGCAGGCACCATTGTCCCGCTGGTGACATATCCTACGTGTTTCCCATCTTTGAAAACCTTTGCCCCTTGCCTTGCCACCCCCTTACCTACAACGGCCAAGGGCCGTATCTGACGAGGCAAAGTACCACGTAAGGAGTAATCACCTCTTGCCATTTGTTGGAGCGCCAACCACTGGGGCTTTATGGCGTCTTTACCAATAAAGTCTCCCTTAGCCTCGGAAAAGCTCACAGCTAGGCGGGCCTGCGGAAGAGCAAGAATGGGGATTTCATTGCCTTCGGGATCCTTTCCCAGCTCATGGCCGTAAAGTGGCAAGGCGGCCTCAAGCCTCAGGGTGTCTCGGGCTCCCAGCCCAATGGGCCTCGCGCCCTGGCCAACAAGAAGGTCCCATAGATCAGCGGCATTTTTCTCTTGAACGAAAAGTTCAAACCCAATGGGCTCACCTGTATATCCAGTACGTGAAACCATTACCTGGTAGCCTGATACCATAACGGTGGAGGCAGAGTTGCGAAACGGCTCGGGCAGTTCCCCCTTTTCCAAAACTCCCTCAAGAATACTCCTGGCCATTGGGCCTTGAATAGAAATCATTGCCAGTGACTCTGTTTGGTCATCCATTGTGACATTCGTGAATTTCGGTAGGAAGGAATTGAGGTATTCTTTATCCTTGTCCAGATTTGCCGCATTGACTACCAGTAGATATTCACCTTGGTTGAAGTGATAAAGAAAGGCATCATCCACGGCGCCACCCGATTCGGTAGGAAGTATTGTATACTGAGCCGCTGTCCATTGTGATTCGAGCGAACGGACGTTGTTTGTCAGTACGTATTGCAGGAAGTTGACAGAGCCGGAGCCCTTAAAGAGCAGCCGTCCCATGTGCGATACATCAAAGAGCCCGGCACTCCGGCGTGTGGAAAGATGCTCGTCAACTATTCCCGTACGGTAATGAAGGGGCATCTCCCAGCCTGCAAAGTCAACCATATTTGCGCCCAGTGAGAGGTGTTTATTATAGAGGGGTGTGCGTTTTGGATCTGCCATTTATGTCTTCCTCCTTAACCCCGAATTGTTTTTGGACCCGTTTTTGATTCTTTGCTTTTGACCTAAGTGGTATGGCTTCTCAATTCCCAGTAGTTAAACAAAGTAGCAGATATTTGCAATTTCTGCAATCAAATAATCGATTTGTGAAAAAAAACTCAGAAAATAAAAAGATATTGACATAATACGCAAAATCTAGCATATTGATTCTGGTTGTTTTCCCTTACACATCTTACATGCGGTGGAGTAACTGTGAAGATTGATGAGACAAGTATTGCCATCATAAAGCTTCTCAGGGATGGTCGGCGTTCCTTTAAGAGCATTGCCAAAACCCTCGGACTTGCTGAAAACACAGTGAGGTTCAGGGTTAAGAGGCTGATGGCCGAGGGGATTCTGGAGATTGCCGGACTCGTAAACCCCGAGGCCCTGCCACGCCACAGGGCTATAATGGTGGGAGTAAAGCTCAAGACCATGGATCTGGTCAAAAAAGGCGAGGAGTTTAGCAAGCTTAGAGGCGTAGTCTCGGTGAGCGTGGTGACGGGTCGATATGATCTTATCTTGGTGGTATTGCTCAATGACACGTTTGGGTTGCTTGAATTCTATACCGAGGAGGTTTCGAAGATCAAGGACGTGCAATCTGTGGAAACATTCGTAGTATACAAAAGTTATAATTTGAAGGTTCCCTATATTTTGTGAACATGTGGCGTTGAGGAAGGATCAACGCGATGTTGGCAAGTCAGCAAGAAAATAGTAAGTGAATCTAATTTGACCCAAGAATGGAGGCTGCAAAATGAAAGAGTTAGAAGAACTGATTATTCCTG
Source organism: Deltaproteobacteria bacterium (assembly GCA_003646995.1). The sequence goes on from QMLZ01000337.1 coordinate 2,573, forward strand.
AGGATCTTCGGTACACTAATGATCACGAGTGGGCCAAGGCTGATGGAGATCTTATTGTATGTGGGGTCAGCGATTATGCCCAAGATCAATTGGGGGATATCGTCTACGTAGAACTTCCCCAGATCGGGGATGAACTTGAGCAAGGCGGCCAATTTGGAACTGTGGAGTCAGTGAAGGCGGTGGCCGAGCTTTATAGTCCTGTCAGTGGAGAGGTGGTGGAGATTAACACGACCCTTGAGGACTCTCCCCAGCTGGTGAATCAGGATCCGTATGGCAATGGGTGGATGATTAAGATTAAAGCAAAGGACCCAGGCCAATTGGAAGGCCTTATGGATGCACAACAATACAAAGAGTTGTTGAAGGGAATGTAGCAGATGCGATACTTGCCGCATACAGAAGAAGACGTGCAGGAGATGTTGAAGGCGGTCGGTGTTTCAACTCTTGATGAACTTTATGGACAAGTTCCTTCCGTGTGCAAGCGCGTGGCTCCCATGGATCTACCTTCTCCCCTGAGTGAATGGGAACTGCGGGATCATATGAGAGACCTGGCAGGGAAAATGCCGTCCAGGTCAAGTTCCAAGGTTTTCCTGGGAGCAGGCAGCTATGAACACCATATCCCTGAAGTGGTGTCATACCTGTTGCAGCGTTCCGAGTTTGTTACCTCATACACCCCGTACCAAGCTGAAATAAGCCAAGGCACACTGCAGGCCATATACGAGTACCAAACATTCATGACAAGGCTTCTGGGAATGGAGGTGAGCAATGCGTCCCTGTACGATGGAGCTACTGCCTTAGCAGAGGCCGTTCTAATGGCCATTCGTGTGAGCAAGAGAAATCAAGTAGCGGTCTCTAAGTTAGTCCATCCTCATTACAGGGAGGTCTTGAAGACATACTTAAAGCCGACAGAGTACAGTATTATCGAAATCCCGTATGGACCTGATGGGAGAACTGATTGGGAGGCAATTCCCAAAACACACGACATCGCGGCAGTAGCTATACAGTCACCCAACTTCTTCGGCTGCTTAGAAGATCTGGAGCCCTTTGCGGGAATTGCACGAGATGAGAAGGCACTGCTGATAAATTGTTTTACTGAGCCCCTAGCTTATGGATTGATAAAGGACCCAGGTAGCCAGGGCGCGGATATTGCCTGCGGGGAAGGGCAGAGTTTCGGCATACCCCGTTCTTACGGGGGACCTGGGCTGGGCATATTCACCACAAAGATGAAATATGTGCGCAGCATGCCTGGTCGCTTAGTGGGGAAGACCAGGGACGTG
>QMLZ01000338.1 GCA_003646995.1 Deltaproteobacteria bacterium
AGATTCTGATAATTTAATTCGAAGAAATCACGTATACGGGCCTCGTCAAGCATGGAAGCCTTTCCATCCATAGCCCACCTGTGCATCTCTTCGATGGTCTGATGAACAAGGCTACCGAAGAAATACTCAGCGGATCGAGCAGGGGTAAACTGATAGAACCTAAAGAACTCGTATTGTCTTGGACACGTCTCGTAAACCTTCAGGTCGCTTGTAAAGCTGAAGGCCTTTCGAACAGGTATCCGATGCCGCTGTCGAAAAAAGAGGGACTTGAGGAGGTCTCTCTCTACATATGGCCATTGGGGTAATCCTTGCCATATCACATTGAAATGCGGCTTAGGGTGATCCGTAGTAGTCAGTACAAGGATTTTCTCCGCCCTTGAGAAGGCCACGTAATGAAGCCTCATGCGATCAAAGCCTGTGATCCGGTCTGGTGGCTCAAATTGGGGCCTTGTATAGAATGGGCCTAATACGTGATCCACATCTTTGGGAGATGGTAGCTGCACAGCCAAAGAGCCCACAACAACAACTGGAAATTCAAGGCCCTTAGCCTGATGTATGGTCATAACCTGAACATAACCCTTGGGCATGGGTTCTTCAGGGTTTTCGTACTCATTGATCCCGCCTTCATAGAGAAGGCGCAGGAAACTATGAAAAAAATTAAAGCGAAGTGATGTTCTATTCTTGGCAGTTATGACAGTATAGTGGTAATACGTTTGGAACACATTCAGAAGCTTAGAAAAAATGGCCAAATTGCGGGCGCGATTCTCGTTTTTCACAAAATCCGCAAATGGCTCTTGGGCTATGAATTGATAGAAATAATCGGCAAGATGACGATTAAGGGTTTGTTTCCCTTTTAAGGTGGCGATCTCCCATGCAGATTTCTGAAGAAGCTTTGCCAAGGGATGGGGATCAGGATATTTACGACCTAGCATAACAAGGCAATCATCAACATAAGTGCCTAACTCTCTAAGTGTGCGGCCAGCGAGCTTTCCACGCCCTTCGCCGTAATAACCCAGTAGAATAGCATAGCATGCCACCATATACCGGATCTCTTCGTTTTGAAAATAGGCTCTGGCTCGTGGACAGAAGGTCGGAATTCCTCTATTTGCTAGAGCCTTGAGATAGGGACCACTATGCTCCTGCTTCACGGTGTGTAGCAAAAGCGCCACCTGGCTTACATCCTCAATGACCTTGTTATCTTTGAGGAAGGCCACAAGTTCAGCGAACCGACGAGCTTCGTCATCTTTATTCTCTCCCCATATTGAGAAGACTGCGGGATAGTCAGGGAAAGAACCCTTAGGATCCGGCTTTATCTCCTTGTCAAATCTAAATCTAATAACGCCTTGAGAATCCTTCCAATCCCACGATCTCATGAACTTATCGTACGCTTCTATTATATGCTTATGGGATCGGTAGTTTACTGAGAGAGTAACAATATGGTAGTTATCGAAATGGCTTGGGAATTCGAGTATGTTTCGAACTGTTCCCCCACGAAACCGATATAATGCTTGGTCTTCGTCTCCAACAACAGCAATATTGCCCCCTTCTTCGCTGAGGCTGAGGAGCATTTGTTCCTGGACGTAATTTGTATCCTGGTACTCGTCCACCATTAAATACCGAATTTTTGATTTAATCTCTTTGCCGACTTCTGAGTTCTCGAGGAGCCTGAAAAAGAGCTTTTGCTGGTGGGCAAAGTCGGTTCTATTAGTCTTAGAAAGTTTTTGGGCGTATATCTTATAGCTTATGCCGATGGCCCTAACAAAGGGATCTTCAGAAGATTGAAGAGCAGTTGGATCTATAAGTTCTTCGGTAATCTTATTGAAATAATTGCGAACACCTTCAATTGCTTTCCAGCGGGTTTTCCATCGACCTAAATATTTCTCATTATCTTGCGCACCTATAATCTCGTCAAAATGGTCAAAAATGAAAAGCAGTTGGGTAAGTTCATCAAGAACCTCATAATTATTCCCAAGCAAGGTATGATGTCTATAACGCAAAAGAAATGAGTTCGCTAAGCCATGGATAGTACCCACATATAGTGATGTTAGATTGCCATCATATCGAAACTTTCTGGCTAAGAGAGAAAGCCGGTCCCTCAGTTCAAAAGCTGCCTTTTCAGTAAAAGTACAAAGGATAATTTCATCAGGATTAGCCAGCCCTTGGAGCAAAAGGTTTAATGTCCTAAGCACTAACACAAGAGTTTTCCCAGACCCGGGTCCAGCAATTATGAGGAGTGGGCCCTCTGTCCTAGCAATTGCTTCAAGTTGTTCATCATTAAGTTCTGGGAACTCTTTCAGAATGGCATCTGCGATACCAATCACAAAAGGCCCTCCTCACGGAAGCTGAAAACCTGGTCCCTTGAAACAATAATATGATCGTAAACTTTTATATGGAGTGTTGATGCGGCAATCACAAGGGCTTTAGTTAGGATCTTGTCTTGCTCTGAAGGGCTAACATCCCCATTGGTATGGTTGTGAGCAAAAACAAGGACTGACGCACTCTTGCGAAGGGCGGCTTCCATAACTCGTCTAGGATAGACTGCACCACGGTCAACGGTTCCTTCCTCCAATCGCTCAATTCCATCTCTCAGGAGTTTATAGCCAGAGTCAAGATAAGCTACTTCAAATACCTCGTATTTAAGACTCCCTAAACGAGATAGCCAGAATTTGTAAAGAGCTTTTGGTGAGGCTAAACAGGTTTGGGCTTCAGCTTTCTGCTGAAGGTATAGGTTGGCAGCTTCACGTATTATGCGAAAGGCTACTGGGGCAACAGAACCAATCCCAGGTACGGAACGGAGGTCCTCTAAGGGTGCTTCGAAAATACCTCTTAAGTTACCAAAACGTGAGAGCAATTCCTTGGCGGGTTCCTTTACATCCTTACGAGGAATGGCAAGGGTGAGTAAGAGTTCAATCACTTCATGCTCAGCCATACCAGCAAAGCCACTTTTTAGAAAGCGCTCACGTAATCGTTTTCTATGGCCATAATAGTGAGGTCTATTTGAGGTCATAGACCAAATTTCACTCCTTTTAAATTACCGCTCAATAGCTGCAAACTAGCCTCTGATAACTTAAAATCGTCACAATGGATCCCTTGATGATCCTAATTGGAAGCGACTTTACCAAAAAAGTGCCCCATCTCAATTTTGTAGCATGGATATAATTGTTGCATCATGGTCTCCCATTAAAGATAAGACCACACTATTTTAAAAACTTAGAGAAAGCTAACTAAAATTAGCTACCTAGTCAAGAAATTCTCTTGTCAGTTTAATACCTTGGCATCAAATAGAGCGTCATGTGTAAAAGTTTACCACACGAATTTGACAGATCCGGTCAAACTGCAAAGATTTTTTTCATCAGCTTTTGCCATTGTTCACCCTTTTTCTCTATCCTGAAGGCTAAATCTTACAGCCTGTTCCTCCTTCTCATGGAAAAACGCACCATCCCTGAGTCTGATCTATTTCGTCTTTGTCCATCTTCCCTGGGAAATATACATATGTGCAGAATTTGATCTTCAAGCGATAGCGCAAAGCCTATTACCTTTTCTGACTCAAGTCGGAGATCTGTTCCAAGCCCAACAGATGGATGGCTTTCAATACTTGCACCCTTTGAAGCATTCATTAACTTGGTCACTTTGCTCTTTAGGACCTTATGTTCCCTTTCTGGATCATACCAATCAATGGCATCAATGGCGTAACTTGAAAGCAGCTTGTTGAATACCTTGCCAAATGTTTCATGTTTCCCAAATCCATCCATACCTATAACCTTTCCATTGATCATAAATACTGCACCTACCTGCCCATCTATCAGAGAAAATTGTTTTGTGTATTCTTGGATGCT
>QMLZ01000339.1 GCA_003646995.1 Deltaproteobacteria bacterium
CCCCTGGGGCAGGAGGAGTTCACCCTCGGGGGATATGAGCGCAGGACTTGGCTCGTGGGCCAGGGAATCTTCTCAGGGGTTGACACGGGCTGGATCAAGGTGGTGGCCACAGGGCCTGTGGATGGCTTTGTGCTCTTCGGTCGGGGGGCGATGCTCGCTGGGGTTTCGGCCCTGAAGGGATCGGGCACCGAAATCTCCTTCCCCCACTTTCACCAGGATGGGCAGTGGTGGACCGGTGTGGCGCTGATAAACACCAGTTTGATGGAGGCAGAGACGGAGCTTTCTGCCTACGAGACCTCGGGGGACGACATCGACTCCCATGAAGAGACCTTACCGCCCCTGGGCAAGTGGGTTGGGACGGTGGAGGGGATCTTTGGCTTAAGCGGTCAGGGTTCCCTTGATGCCTCGACGGCTTACTTTAATTCCATAACGGGCTTTTTGCTCTTCGGCACTCAGGACGACTCCTCCCTGGCCGGGGTGCCCGCCGAGACGCACTGAAGTCCACGGTAGGGGCCGGGGGCCAGGCCCGGCCCTGTCATCCCCTCTCGCTTCCGGGTTCGAGGTGAGGGGTTTACCCGTTCGCCCTTGATACCTATTGAAAAGGAAAGGAATGTGAGGGTATATTTTGCTCGATGAGATTCGAGGTGAAATTTTTTGTCGAACAAGCGTCCTCCTTCTTTGACTTTCCGGAACCCATCCTTGAAATAGGGGCCCTCCAGGTAGAAGGTCAGGAGGGGGTTGCAGACCTTCGTCCCTTCTTCCCGGGCAAGCGCTATATCGGGACAGACATAAGACCAGGCCCAGGGGTCGATAGGATCGAGGACGCTCAAAACCTGAGTTTTCCCAATGGAAGTATAGGGTCCGTGATATGCTGTGACACCTTGGAGCATATACCCAATATATGGCGTGCCACGGAGGAAATGGTACGGGTCCTGTGTGAAGGCGGCATGCTCTTGATAACGTCCGTCATGAAGTATCCCATTCACGACTATCCTGGAGATTACTGGCGCTTTACTCCCCAAGCCTTTTCTTACCTTCTGCGACATGTGGGCACTTTTGCAGTGTTCTTCCAAGGAGATGAAGACTTCCCTGAGGGAGTCTACGGTATAGGGATCAAGGGTAAAGAAGCCCCCTCTCTCAATAAGTTCAGTGAGTTAATTGTAGAACGTACCGCTTCGTGGTCGAGCCCTATAAGACTTTATGAAGTACTTGAGAAGACACCCGATATGCCTGAAGGGTCCCATAATCTTTTTGAGGACAGCGAAGGTGCCCTGAGATACGAATATAGAATAGATCCTGCTCTTCAGGCTGAAGACGCCCCCTGCAAGCTTCTGAGGATGGTCCCGAAGGGTGCTCGAGTTCTTGAGATCGGATGCGCGGGAGGACATATGAGCACTTTCATGCAGAATAAGCTGGGGTGCGAAGTGGTGGCCGTGGAAGTTGATGAAAGGGCAGCAGAGGTGGCGAAAAAGAGGGGGGTAAGCGTAGTGGTGGGCGACATCGAAGATAAAAGTACCCTTGGCCAAATCGAAGGAAAATTTGATTGCGTTATCTTTGCGGACGTTTTAGAACACCTTAAGCGCCCTGATGAGGTGCTACAAGAAATTAGAACATTTTTGAAGCAAAATGGTTTTGTACTTGCATCAATCCCGAATGTTTCCTACATAGGTCTCGTAGCAGAACTTATGCGTGGCTTTTTCAGGTACAGAAGATGTGGATTATTAGACAGGACTCATCTCCGTTTTTTTACTAAGGAAGGAATCGTTGAGCTTTTTGAGCGCTCTGGCTATTTTATTTCACAAATAGAACGGGTTAAGCTTAAGCCTGCCGAAACAGAATTTAATCCCCCTCAACAGGAATTGGCACTGCTGATAGAAAAACATAATCCTGAGGCCTATGTTTACCAGTATGTCATAAAGGCCCTTCCAATGTCAGAAGAAAATAGTTTGCAAAGAAGTTATGAAAAGTTATTAAAGATGGAAGAACAATTACGTCAACTTAATAGAGAATTAGAATCAAAAGAGAAAACTTTGAGGGATGTTTTTCATGCGCTTTCTGAAAAGGAAGAGTTAATTTCTAATTTGAATCAAAAACTTTTCCAGTTAGAGCAAGAAAAACAGCAACTTAGTTCTGAAAAGGAATTAACGAAACAACAGAGAGATGAGCTCCAAAAATTGTTAGAGGAGATTTTTTCTTCTAAGGGTTGGAAACTATTGGAGTTTTTGAGAAAAGTAAAAAGGCTATGTCTCATGCGGCGGTAAGGCCTGAGTCTAACAACATCAGCGAAGACTTTTTCGAAAGCTTTTGCGCCATAAAATTGGACGCAGTTGGAAAGTGTTATTATTTCTACTCCAATCCTTGGCAGAGATTGAAGGAATTGCTGTTCAAAAAAACCACAAAACTGGGCCAAGAGTTCTGGGCCTTGAGAAATGTGACCCTTGAGATCCCCAAAGGATCGCGTCTCGGGGTTATTGGGGAAAACGGCTCTGGCAAGACGACCTTGTTAATGTTGTTAGCAGGGATCACATCTCCCACCGAAGGAAAGATACTAATTAATGGAAAGGTCTCAGCCCTTTTGGAGCTTGGCCTTGGCTTCAATACAGAACTAAGTGGACGCGACAATGTCTTCCTCTATGGGTCAATTTTAGGCCTCTCGCGAGAGGAGTTGGACGCCCGTTTCCAAGAAATTATAGCCTTTTCAGAACTGAGAGATTTCATTGACCGTCCATTGAAAACCTATAGCAGCGGCATGTATGTGAGGCTGGCCTTTGCGGTAGCAGTCACTGTAAATCCGGATATCTTGCTCATAGATGAAGCTTTAGCCGTTGGAGATGTCCGGTTTCAACAAAAATGTCTTAGAAAGCTTGATCAGTTTTCTTCAGAGGGAAAGACAATAATAGTAGTATCCCATGACCTTAATCTTATATCAAATTTTTGTGATGAAGTCCTATGGTTAAAGGACGGTTGTGTAGAAGATTTTGGTCGGCCAAGTAAAGTTATTAAAAGATATGAGAAGTATCTCTATTACAAAGATCAGCTTGATTCACAACAATCCATTCCAGAGCGAGACTTTGGAGACAAAAGAGCTTACATTAGAAAAGTAGAATTAGAGATAAACGGAGAAAAAAAGAACATAGTGAAATGTGGCGATACGTTAAAAATCTCTATTGAAGTTGAAGCAAACAGCGACATTGAACAGCCTATTATAGGACTCTCAATAAAAGACAGGAATGCTTTAACTGTTTTGTCTACGAACACATACTACGAAGAAATGAAATTGCAGCCTATAAAGAAAGGGCAAAAGGTAGTTTGCTCCTTCTCTTTCCGATGGCCTAACATTATCCCTGGATTCTATACTCTTTCTACAGCTATAGCGGACGGTATCCAAGAAAAGCACGACATGTGCCATTGGGTTGACGACGTACACATTTTGAAAGCCATTAGCAATAATAAACCCCTCGGTTACATCGGTTTGGAAGACGTTAGTATAGAACTGAAGTATAGTTAATTAACGGGATAAGAAGTGAAATTATCTGTAATCATTCCCACTCTGAATGCAGAAAAACAGATAGGGCTGCTTCTCTCAAAACTATATGATCAAACTCTACCTCCATACGAGATTATAGTGGTAGATTCCTCGTCTGATGATAAAACGAGGGCTATCGCTGAATCTGCAGGAGCAAAGGTCCTTGTAATACCACGTAATGATTTTCGACACGGTCGCACAAGAAACGAAGCCGCGAAGAGAGCGGAAGGGGACATTTTGATCTTCCTTACACAAGACGCCCTGCCCGCAAACGATGAAATGCTTTCTCACCTCACTGCTCC
>QMLZ01000340.1 GCA_003646995.1 Deltaproteobacteria bacterium
AGGGCGGTAATCAAAAAAGTAGGAGATTGGTGGATTGGCTGGCTTATCGATTTGCCTGGAGTTAATGCCCAGGAAAAAACAAGAGAAGAACTCATTGAGTCGTTGAAAATTGGGGCTCAGGAAATGTTGGCTACTGAGGTGCCATTTGAGCCTGAGGCGGTGATGACGACAATTAGTATCCCTGATCCGGACTGGGCCGAAACAATAAATTCTTGATGGTCTGCCGCCCCGCGGCCTAGCAGCTTTACCCGCCATGTTTGTGGCGGGCTAGCTATCCAGCCGCGTGGCCGTTTAGCTGTAACAAAGGTAAAAAGTACGAGATGATAAAATATCAACCACTACCTTCAAATATATACGAATTAATTGAAGAGGCAGGCCATTATCTTGCCTCACGCGCGGATATTGCTTTTGCCTATCTCTTTGGAAGTTTGGCAAGGGGAAGGGCGTTTCCCCTTAGCGACGTGGACATTGCTGTCTATCTGGAGAAGGAAACAGCTTTGACAATGTCAAAAATGGCATTGCTCGGCGATCTGATAGACATCTTACATACTGATGAGATAGACTTGGTTGTCCTCAACCAGGCGCCCGTGTCATTGATCAAGAGGATATTGAGCAGCAAGAAAGTAATCGTAGACCGGAACCCATCTTTAAGACAAAAATTTGAATCTGTCATGATGAGGCTAGGTTTTGATTTTTCATTCGTTGAGAAGCGGATTCTTGAAAGGAGATACATGTGTGGTTGACAAAGAACACTCCAGATCATGATCGAGACGTGCGTTGATGTAGCAGGCCACATAATAGCAGACAAAGGTTTTAGAATTCCCAATACTTATTCTGACGTATTCAGGGTGATAGGAGAAGAGGGAATCCTTGAATCTGGCCTCCTTTCAAATATGATGAAAATGGCCAAATTCAGAAATATAGTAGTTCATCAGTACGACAAGATCGACGCCGAAATTGTGATTGGAATACTTAAGAGGAATCTTACTGATTTTGTCGCTTTTAAGCAGAGTATTTTGAATTTCCCTCAAAAAAGAAGAACAAGATTAGACTTTTGAACCCTTTTGCTTCTCAGCTTATTCTTCTTGACCAACCCTTTTAAAGGTGATATATAATACATGATATCATCTGGGGGGGTGCGGAATATGGGAAGCACGAGAACAATTATCACAATTTCAGAGGAAGATAAGAAGTGGTTAGAAAGTTACGGAAAGGCCCGCGGCATTTCCCTTGCCGAAGCTATTAGGAAAGGTATTAGAAAGCTAAGAGAGGATGAAAGCAGGGATACCTACTGTGCTATGATTGATAAGACTAAAGGACTCTGGAAGAAGGGTGATGGACTCAAGTATCAGCGACGACTTCGGGAGGAGTGGGATAGGAGTGCTTGAGAGACTTCTGGATTCCGTAATTCTCATTGATCACTTGAATGACATCGACCAAGCCACCAAGTTCATCTTAAGCCTCGATCCTGAGAAAACGGCTATCTCGGTTATTACAAGGGCAGAAATACTGGTGGGGATCGAAGAATCTGATGAAGGACTGGTAAAAGCCTTTTTGGATCAATACTATCTTTTTGGTATCGATAAGGAGATAGCGGATCTGGCTGCAACTTTGAGAAAAAACCATTCTTGGAAGCTCCCAGATGCGTTTCAAGCAGCCATAAGCATAAACAACAACATCAAGCTTACAACAAGAAATACTAAAGATTTTGATCCAGCAAAACATAGTTTCATCGAAATCCCATATTCCTTATGAGCTATTTCTTTAACTGAACGCTGCCCCGCCGCCTAGCAGCCAAGCTGCCTCGCTGTTGTGCTTCCCAGCTTTCTAGCACCATGCCGTCAAAGATAATCAAGTCTTTCCCTAGGCTAAAAGGTAAACTACCCACTATTAGGTATGGCGGAACTCAGCACGATATATTATTTACTTATCACTCAATTGAAAGATGCACTAGGTGGAATCTACGACTGGAGGATGTAGCTGAGTCTCTGTTGAATCCTGACGAAGTTCTGCGAGGGCATTCAGGGAGATACATTACTATAAGGGAGGAGGGATTTATCAAGATAAGATATTCTAGGGATGCCGATGTGTGCGTTATTCAATTGAAGGAAGGTAACCTCGCCGACTCAATTGATCTCAAGGAGGGCGTTATCCTGCATCTTGACAGGGAGGGGAATCCGGTTGAGATTGAAATCCTGGATGCTTCCAAGGTTGTTTCTTTTGATGAAATGACATTCTCAATTCCGAGTCGCAAGGTGACAGATTCGATCCCCATGTCTGAGTAAATACGCTAAACAGTTTTCTACCTTTTATGTCATTCAAAATTAAAAATTCAGCATTAGCGGAACGCTGCCTTGCCGCCTAGCTCTCTGGCTGTTGTCTCATTCAAAATTCAACATTAAGAATTCAGTATTGGTGGAGGGCCTCCCAGCCTCCCAGCTTCCTAGCAGTCTAGCGGTTCGGCTTCTTAGCTTTCCAGCATCCTAGCATTCAAGCTTTTATGTCATTCAAAATTAAGAATTTAAAATTAGCCGAAGGCTTCCCCGTTCTCATGGCTCTTTGTGATTTATGCTAAATCTATCAAAATCTTTATCATAACTGTAAAGCACGTTTTGAGGTTCTGTTTCCAGCAACGCTAGAAGGTAGCAGTCAACAATGTCTAAGGAATGTTCCTTCCAAAGAAAAAGCATGCGCTTGATAGTTTTTTTCTCTCTGATTTTGATCCCTCTGTATTTGAGTAAGTCAGTGAGTACCTCTGCTACTCGTGGCCTGGGGATTTTGTAAAAGCTGGTAAGCACGAAAATTACTTGAAACAATACTATTAATTTCAATTCAACGTGAATTTTTCCTTGCTCTAGTTGTATAAAGAAATTGTACAAATTCTTATACCTTGGGTCGTCATCACCTATTAAGAAACGCACAATCACATTTGTATCGATTAATGGAGTCATTCTTTCCACCCTTCTATGTATCCAAGCTCTGTTGCTTTTGTTATGTCGTCCTTCTTCAAAGATGGCCTTGCAGTGGCAACGTCAGCGACGATGCCATATAACTTCTGAGTTAACGATTTTTTTCCCTCTTTCTGTGGTTTCGCCTTAATAAGGATACCCTCGGGAGTTTCAATTATCTCAACATGGTTGCCTATTTCAATTCCGTACTTTTTCCTTAGCGCGACAGGAATTACGACCTGTCCTTTCTGGAAAACTTTCATTGTCACAGGATCACTAGTGGCGTTGTCCATTTCGGCTCTCCCTTTTCTGGTTAATAAACGTATGAGTTATACTTAAAATATATAATAGTATAACTACCAATGTCAAGTAATGATTAATCCAAAATCAGCGGAACGCTGCCCAGCCGCTAAGCTGCCAAGCATTCTAGGGGTTCAGTTTCCTGGCATCCTAGCTTTCCAGCATCCCAGCTTATGTCTCATTCAAAATTAAGCATTAAGAATTCAAAATTTATCTGCCTCTAGCAGATTCAAAATTGAAGCTGGCCTTTCAGCCTTCTGGCTTCCTAGCTGCATTGCTGCCTCGCTGCCCAGCATCCCAGCCGTTTAGCTGTGACAAAGGAAAAAGTACAAGATGATAAAACATCAACCACTACCTTCAAATATATACGAATTAATTGAAGAGGCAGGTCATTATCTTGCCTCACGCGGGGATATTGCTTTTGCCTATCTTTTTGGAAGTTTGGCAAGGGGAAGGGCATTTCCCCTTAGCGATGTGGACATTGCTGTCTATTTGGAAAAGGAAACCGCTTTGACAACGTCAAAAATGGAGTTGCTCGGCGATCTGATAGACATCTTACACACTGATGAGATAG
>QMLZ01000341.1 GCA_003646995.1 Deltaproteobacteria bacterium
ATCGTCCCCTGCATGAATCACATCTAAACGGTTGAGTTTAAGATCCTTCAACGCTATACGCATGGAGGGAGTAATCCTTGGAGATGTAGTACGTTTGGCCTCAAAACCCAACCTTTGCCTCCCCCTCACAACAAGCAAATCTAATTCAGCGCCAGAATGTGTGGCCCAGAAAAAACACTCATCTTTATTGGCCCTCAACTGACGAATAACCTGCTGGAGCACAAATCCCTCCCATGATGCACCCACCTTTGGGTGTGCCTCAAGGTCTCTAAAAGACCGAAGGTTAAGCAACGCATGAAGCAGCCCAGAATCTGCGATATATACCTTGGGTGCCTTTACTTGCCGTTTAGAGATGTTTTCGTGCCACGGGAGCAATTGCTGGACAACAAGGGCTGAAGTCATCACGTCCAAATAGTTCCTAACCGTAGTATCAGCTACGCCAAAGGACCTCGCAAATTCAGAGGCATTCCAGACCTGACCATGATAATGCGCCAGCATGCGCCAGAAACGTCCCAAGGTTGTTGATCGTATGTTTACCCCCAATTGGGGCAAGTCTCGCTCAAGAAAGGTTTGGATAAACGCTCTCCGCCACTCGTAGCTGTCACTATGAGTACGGGGAGTGTAGGATCTAGGGAAGCCGCCTCGCAACCATAACTTCTTGTGATTTGAAGGCCCAACCTCATCCAAGCCAAAACCACCCAATTCATGATAAAATATTCTTCCTGCCAAGGTCTCTGAACCTTGGCGCAATAAGGATGGAGATGCACTTCCAAGAATCAAAAAACGGCAAGGAAGCCGAGGCCTGTCAACAAGCACCCGTAATACAGGAAATAGATCAGGCATCCGTTGAATCTCATCAATCACCACTAGCCCTTTCAGATCCTTGAGGGCAAGCATGGGGTCAGCAAGCCGGGCAAGATCCTCTGGATTTTCCAGATCAAAGTAGGTAACAGGCCTGCGGATCTTTTCTATTAGGTTTCTGGCTAATGTTGTCTTCCCTACTTGCCGAGCGCCTACTATACCTACAACAGGGTGCCGTTTAAGCAGATCCTTTAATGTCTTTATTTCCCGGGTCCTTTTTATCATGCTAAACAGATTACCTTGAAATTTCGGTGCTGTCAACAGAGATTTCAAGGGTCGTTTCAAATTTTACTGTAAGGCAGCCTTCCTATTTTGGATTTGTGCGGCATGCGCTTCACGCCTAAGGATAGATTCAAGAAACTGGCGCCTTTATATTGAGCTGCGCCTTTTCCGACTGGCCGATTGCATGTAGGACAACGTGCGATATTAGTTTTTTTGTTAAGCCAAGGACAATTTTGGTATTGGGCGAGGCTTCATCGAGCACATGAAGCACTGTTATCTTGGCCGCAAAGCGGTGTGCAAACCCTGCGGAATAGGGCAAGGCCCTTCGGGCATTTTCCGACATATCTGTAGGATGAAGAATCCTTGAAATTTGGGGTACTTTTAGGCCCATGAGCTGCTCCCAGACTTTATTTTCCTATTACGTCAATATGCACTACTGAGTTCCAAAAAATCAAGGGATGTTTTTTCGTTGACAAGTTTCGTACGGTTAAACGGGATAAGAGGGCAAAATTGTATCAGATTGAGAAATGGTCCCTTTGTGGTTTTGGCGTACTGTTCAAGGCACGGAGGTAGATTTGCTAGTGGAGCATGGTGGCAGGCTTATTGCCATTGAAACTAAGTTTACAGAAAATCCAGACCATTCTGCGCTTAAAGGTATTAAGGCCCTGAAAAGATTTTATGGCGAAGCCCTGTTTGAAAAAGGGTATATTGCATGCAGGACCCAATCACCTTTTCCGCTGGACAAGGACGTTGAGGCACTTCCAGTAAGTCATATTGATCAATATCTGGAATGAGCAACATCCATTTTGGGCAAATTATGCCCCACGTCCCTTTGCTCCCTCGGCCACTCCAATATTTTATCTGCCCGTTCGTCTTTTGAAGGTGGCCTGGACCAGGGTTGCTTTGCCAGACTGCCGGAGGCCGTTAGGGGCGCTATTGGAAACTGCTTGGCCGCTTGTCTTAGTTTGGGGGTAAGTGCTCTCTTGATCATGTGGAATTGCCCAACACATTTGAATATTTAATATTCAAATTGCATAATACAAAAGTTTTGTCAAGTTTTTACACCCCCTAAGCAATGGATTTTTCTTATGATTTTTTGGAAACTCCTCCTCTTGTCCCTTTGAACAAAGATGATTCTGGCGCTTTTTGTCTAGAGCTATAGTGCCAGAAAGCTGGGAAAAGACCCGAAGGGCAGGGTTCCACGGGCTTGCCCGTGGCTATCTAACTGAGAGGTTCCAAAAATCTATGAAAGCACCGAAAAAGAAACATAAAGAAATATGGAAAGTAAGGGTTGCGAGCGCTGTTGTGAAAAAGGCAAAGGTGGCGGGTTTCGGTTAATCTATCTTTGGAATGCAGGGGATCGGTGATCAAGGTACAAAATGGGTCGGTGTTGATGAGCAGAGGTCTACACCCTATTGTACTTTTCTAAGAATGGTACGGGAGCACCTATAAAATAGGGGTCAGAGATAGCCTCTTTATAATAGGGTTTTGCTTCGTCACTTATGACAGTAGAATCAGGTGGACTAAACATTGGATATTCAGCATAAACAACCAGCTTTATTCTTGGCATATTTTTGATTCCTTTATATGCATTTCTTATCCACCTTCCCTGACCAACTGTGTTACTTGTTCCAAATTCGCAAAGAGCAATAGGTTTTTCTGGATAGCGCAGCCTTGCCCAGCCGTAAACATTCTGCTGGCCAATGAGCTCATAAAAAGACCTATCCAAACCACCACTTTGTTCAACTAAGTTGTATACTGTAAAGCCAACCCAATCAACAAGATTCTTATCCACAGCAAATCTTGAAAACGGCTGTCCAGAGTCAAGACCAATTAGATGAAGACCCCATACAGCATATTCATTAGCACCTTCCCCTTCAAATATGTCGTGCATGTGTTTCCAGGCCTCATTAAATCCCTTTCCACCGCTGCCGGCCCAAGGATGAACATCCTTAAATCTACTAACAATATTTGCTTCTGGATAAGGCACAAAGAAAAAAGGCTTACCGAACTCTTTTGCTCCTTGAGCGAATTTAATTAATAATTTATCGTAATCACCCTTAGCAACACGTTTGAAGTCAGGGAAAAAATAGTATCTCAGCAAAGGAATAACCCCTTTGTTGTACGCACCTTCACAGATTTGCTTGGGAAAAAAATCATCTCCAATAAGCCGATTTGAAAAACTATGTACAGCAGGTCCTTGACCATAATATTTTTCATAATGTTTATTTATTAAAATTTCTTCATCAGAGGATTCTAACTTTCTAAAGAGAGCCCTATAAATTCCCACAGTCATAGGAGATATATCATAATGCCATCCAACATAACACCCTTCTTTAGGCACAGGAATAGCCGGATTGGCGTCCCATTTTATCTTGGCAATGTCTTCTCTGCTCTCAAACCCAATTGTGGCACATCCTTTAAACAGCACGTCTAAAGTTAGCCCTCCACCAATTGCTAAGGCTACCTGCCCAGTTCTCTTCAGAAAATCACGCCTGTTGACAGCGCCTTTCTCTAAAATATCAGCAACCCTTGCCAAATCATTGGTTTTGGCCATGTTCTCATATTTTTGCATTTCCTCAGCACGCACTTCATGCTTGAGAATAGACTCAAGATATTCCCGTCTTTGGATTAGGCTAGGGTGGCTTTTCATTGTGAAACCTCCTTATGACATCTTGCATTGCACCGCGGTCCCCCCAGAGGAAGGGGGAATCTTAAAGGACCCGAAT
>QMLZ01000342.1 GCA_003646995.1 Deltaproteobacteria bacterium
TGCAATTTCATCGAGTCCCTCGTTGAGACAGCTGTCAAGTCGTTATGCCATTCGTGCAGGCCGGAACTTCAATAGACTATACCTTCTTCTTATTCAAAACCCTTAGGAGATATTCTTTTTTGTATCTTCTTGCTCCCAGATTGTTCATCTGATAAGCAAGATTGATAATTTGTGCAACTCCATCTTTTGTTAGATGAAGATTTTTCTTTATTAGATTACAGATTTTCTTGAAGATAAGGAATGACTGCTGCTTTGAAGTTTTTAAGGGATATTGTTCAAAGAAAGGGACGATTTTTTCGTTAATATCTACAATGGATCGCGTCTCGTATTTATAACAGTTGTCTTTCTTGACGAATCTGACAGCACCACAACCAAAGAAATTTTGTATTTCTTTAAGCAGATTGTAGTCTCTCTTGTTTTGGCTTATAGAAAAGCTTGGTCTTACTTCAATCCCAAATTTCATTTTCTTTCTTAAGCTGAAAGAAACTGTAAAACTTCCCTCACCATCAACAAATCCCGTGATGTAAGAATTTATATCCATAAGCATTTAATGTTTAGGAATATCTCCATAGATTTTCTCTACGAATAAGAGTCAGCGTATTGTTCGTTTTTTTACATTAACGAACCTTGCCTTTCGGCTCAGTCGTTACGGGGTCACTCTGACCTTATGTCGGAGGACTTCCCACGGTATTGTCCCGACGTTACGTCGGGATTCTACCGTTATGAGCTGATATACTTATTCCGATTTACATCGGAATCCGGGCAAGTTTTTTACCGGCCGTAAATTTTACCCGGCAAGGAATTTCGCTACCATAGGACGGTTTATTTATGTTAACTCACGATCGCCCGTGAGATCGGACTATATCTTTCCCGACGTTATGTCGGGATCTGGCGTATAGTCTCTGAGGATTCCCCGACGTTGCGTCGGGGCCTTTCCTGCTGATTGACCGCAGTCTGACATTTTTACTGCGGTTAGTCTACCCCTCCATCATAGACTATCTCCGCGAGTAGTCAAGACATACAGCGGTTTTTCCAGCATATAGCCAGATTTATTTAGGTAACTACAACCGTTATAATTATAGTTACCGCCGGCGTTCATCAGCGCTTAGATTCAGAGCTTCCCCGACGTGACGTCGGGGTCACCCCTCCTCTTAACGTTCTGACACTGGCCAGGCATCAGCCCCTATACATCACCTTACGGTTTAAGCAGGGACCTGTGTTTTTGGTAAACAGTCGCTTGACAAACTTTCGCTGCGCCCCGACGTGATGTCGGGGAGGCCTTATCGCGAACTTACGACCGCTTTTTTGCCGAGTTCCTAAACGAGGGTTCTCTCGTCCACCTGAGGATACTCTCCTCGTCCACCTGTGTCGGTTTGCGGTACGGTTTCTTTACCCTTATCCTTAGAGGCTTTTCTTGGTTCCCTCGACCCCTGAATTTCCTCTTGCGAGGATTTCATTCGAAGAAAGCTTTTACCTGCCGGATTTGCCAAGCAGGCCCACTCTCTTCTTAGACACGAATAGCCAGATCATGCTCAGAGTAAGAGGAAACGTCACCCCATCGGAGAGTAAAGAAGGGACGGAATATTAACCGTCTGTCCATTATCCTGACCTTTCGGTCGCGGACTTAGGACCGCCTAACCCAGGGCTGATAATCAGTGCCCGGGAAACCTTGGACTTGCGGTGTCTTGAATTCTCATCAAGATTTTTATTACTCATACCAACATTCTCACTTCTTTCAGCTCCACCAAACCTTACGGTTTGACTTCACCGCTGAAAGAACGCTCTCCTACCACCCCGACGTAACGTCGGGGCCCTCATCTTCGGTACTAGATTTAAGCCCCGTTAAATTTTCAGCGCAAGATAACTTGACCAGTGAGCTGTTACGCTTTCTTTAAAGGATGGCTGCTTCTAAGCCAACCTCCTGGTTGTCTGGGTCGTCTCACTGCTTTTCCCACTTAATCTTCCACTTTGCCTATATGGCTTAGCGGATCCCTTTTTCCTGAAAGGAGAAAGGGAAGATTTAGGGACCTTAGATGGAGGTCTGGGCTGTTCCCCTTTTGACAATGGAGCTTAGCCCCCACTGTCTAACTCCTCGGCTGAGGTTTTCGGTATTCGGAGTTTGATAGGATAGAGTAGGATTTCTCCATCTCTACCCTTTCAGTGCTCTACCCCCGAAAACTATCACCGAAGGCTAGCCCTAAAGCTATTTCGGAGAGAACCAGCTATCACCGAATCCGATAAGCTTTTCACTCCTACCCACAATTCATCCCATGGTTTTGCACAGCCAACGGGTTCGGACCTCCCCCCGACCTTCATCGGGGTTCATCCTGATCATGGGTAGCTCATCCGGTTTCGGGTCCCGAGCACATAACCTTGTGAAAAATCACAAGCGCGCTTTCACACTTGCTTTTGCTATGGCTTTTCCTTTAAAAGGATTAACCAAGCTATGTACTCGGACTCGTTGGTTCATTCTTCAATAGGAACGCCGTTATCCCGACGTAACGTCGGGACTCCGACTCTTTATTAGCATATGGTTTCAGGTACTTTTCACCGCCCTCACCGGGCTACTTTTCACCTTTCCCTCACGGTACTAGTTCACTATCGATCGCTAAAAGTATTTAGTCTTAGACGATAGTCCGCCTTGATTCGTTCTCAACGGACCGGTTGAGAACTACTTGAGAATAGAAACTGCAAAACAATACACTCTTTTCGCCTACAGGACTTTCACCTTCTATGGTAGGCCATTCCAAGCCCTTCGGCTAAGAACGCTTGCTTTGCTTTGTTCTGTCGGGAACAAAACGTTTCTACCTCACAACCCCTTATCTTCCTACTTGGTCCGACAACCTCCACAAAAGGCGAGGCATCTTGCCTTTCGGCAGACGACCTCCACCTTTTGCTTGAGGAAAACAAGGTTTAGACTGTTCCCCGTTCGCTCGCCACTACTAAGGGAATAATTCTCTTTTCCTCTGGGTACTGAGATGTTTCACTTCCCCAGGTGCCCCCCTTGCGGTGAAGAGTCGCAAGGTATGAGTGGTTTACACTCATGGGTTTCCCCATTCGGAAATCCCCGGATCAAAGGTTGCTTGCCACCTCCCCGAGGCTTATCGCAGGCTGCTACGTCCTTCATCGGCTTTTAGCGTCAAGGCATCCACCATATGCCATTGTTTCTAATCCACCACTTAGTTAACAAACTAAGCGGTTATTTTGGACGAGATGCGCTTTAGTAGATTGTAAAGAGCAACTCTATACAAAAAATCGCCTTTGAGGCGATTATATAAAACTACCTCAAATTGCAGGTTATAATTTATGAAGAATTTGTTTGGGAAAATGAATTTTTTCTCATTGATTCTTTTTTCTTTATTCTAATAATTTTTGATGTTTTGTCAAGAGGGATTGTGGATAACTTTTTAACTGTTGACAGTTTGAGGATAAATGGGATAATTTTTTAGAAAATTCGGAGAGGTACCGAAGCGGTCATAACGGGGACGACTCGAAATCGTCTTGGCTCTTTATGAGCCACGTGGGTTCGAATCCCACCCTCTCCGCCACTTCTTTACTAATTCTTTTCAATATTCAATAGTATCTGATACTTAATACTGATTTTTAGACAATAGTCATTATACACATAAGAAAGATTATTGATTACTGCCAATTATTTTTATTGAAACTAAAATTAGAAATTCTATGAAAAAAACTGGAAAGTTTTTGAAAATTCCTTATGATTTTCGCTCTCTAACTTGGGAAAAGGTTAAAAAGCGCTGCTGGAACCCTAAAGACAAGCGAATTTTTGTTCCCAA
>QMLZ01000343.1 GCA_003646995.1 Deltaproteobacteria bacterium
CAAAGCCGCTGCCAGGTCGGCATCCATCCTAATGAGGGCTGCTTTCCGCAATGGGGATGTTGCTTCCTCCAGCTTCCCTTGCAGCAGCAACAGATGACCCAAGTTGGCCAACGCGTCGAAATGCTCCGGGTCGAGCTGAACGGCCTTTCTCAAGCAAACTTCTGCTTCGTCAATCCTTCCAAGCCTTTTGTAAGCCAGGGCAAGATTGGATAAAACAGAAGGGTTGAAGGGGTCTTCATGGGCGGCTCGCTCAAGGACCTGAAGGGCCTTCTCCCCTTCTCCACGGCGGAGATAGAACTCGCCGATTTCAGCCCCGCGTTCGGCCCAATTGGGGTTTATCTCGGACGCTAAGGCATACTCTCTGACGGCCTTGTCTCTTTTCCCCAAAGCCTCGTAACAGTTGCCAAGCCAAAGATGACAGTAAAACTTTACCGCCCTTTGAGGATAGGGGACTTGATGCACTGTAGTTTTTATCTTTTTCAAACGACTTAAAACAGGAAGGGCTTCCGAATAAGCTCGACGTTTCATGAGGAGCTTGGCCAGAAAGAAACAGGCAATGGGATTGTCTGGATCCAGTTTCACGGCCCTGCGTAGGATTCTCTCTGCTTCCCCATCCCTTCCTAGGTCGGCATAGAGGTTCCCGAGATGGACCATAGCAGCTATTTGCCACTGGCGTTCCTCTCCCTTTAGCTCATTGTTGGATATAAGAGAAACAAGAGTCTCTGCGTGATAGGCACTTTTTTCCTTTTCTCCTATCACATTGTAAGTCATCGAAAGGTGCCAGTGGATGGTGGGATCGTTGGGGGCTTCGGCCAGGGCGGTCAGAAGTAGCCTGAGATTCCTGTTGGCCTTGCGGTGCATGTCTTCTTTGCGGGCATATCCCACATGCTGTATGATGACATCGCAGTAAGAAGAGGGAATGCCCAGGGCCTTTACGCTCTCCAGGATGCTCTCGTGAACCCTCCTGATGAACCTCACGCCCTCCACGCGTGGAAAGACCCTCAGCTGATAACAGCGCTCGGTGAGAAACTCCTCTTCCTTGGGGCTCTCTACGATAAACCAATAAGCCTGTTTCTCGGAGGTTGGCAATTCCTGCTTCCAGCGGATAAATTTTTCCCTTTCCTGGGGAGGAATCCTGTCGTCGGCATCGAGCCACAGGATGTAATCCCCCGTGGCGTGCCTTATCGATTCGTTCCTCGCAGCGGCGAAGTCGTTGATCCATTTAAACGAATAAATCTTGGCCCCGAAATCTCTAGCGATCTGAGGGGTACGATCTTCAGAACCGGTGTCCACCACAATGATCTCGTCCACTAGATAATGGATAGATTCGAGGCATTCCTTTAAATTTTGTTCTTCGTTGCGAACGATCATACATAACGAGATAGATTGTCCCATCTAATGGCCTCCCTTTTGGCTCTTACGTGATTTCACCCGCCTCAAATATTTAGCAAATTCCGCACCAAAGAATATTAGGTGCATTTTTTGCATTACAGTCGATAAAAAGGTTTCTTCAGGGAGGCGGGTCCATGCCCGTAAGTTCTTATGAAGTCATTCCGGAAATTCTGAACTTTATAGTAAACATCAGACCTTCGACGATCTTAGACGTAGGCGTTGGTTTCGGTAAATACGGCGTGTTATTGAGAGAGTCATTGGAAATAGTTGACGAAAGATACGATAAGCAAGAATGGCGTACAATTATAGAAGGGGTTGAGGCTTTTCGTAATTACCGTAACCCATTACACGAATATTGTTATGACAAAGTGTACTATGCAGACATTTTCTCGATAATTGATAATCTGAAAAACTACGATTTGATAATGCTAATTGATGTTATCGAACATTTTCAGAAGGATAAGGGGTTTAAGTTAATCAATGCGTTGCTTAAACACTGTAACAAAGCTTTATTAATATCCACTCCCTTATTTCCAGCTAGTCAGGAGGCAGTTTTTGGAAATGAGTATGAAATCCATAGAAGCAGATGGAAAATAGTCGATTTCGTAGACTATGACTTTAACTTCAGAATAGTCGGCAGAGGTAAGAAAAGCCAGCTATTAGTTGCAATTTTCCCGTCGAAGTATCAATTGCATAATACTATACGGCATCATACAGGGGATCTTTGGTTCCATGACAGCCCAGTCAAATATCTTACAATAGCGGCGCATATACCTCATAGACAATTAACTGGTGGGCTAAAATCTTTTCTCAATTCGTTAAAATGGCTTCGTGAAAGGGGACATAAAATAATAGTTTTTGGTGATCAAGGTGATAAGAAAAATCTCCTTCCTTCTTGGAGTGACCTTACTCCAGATAAGGTGTTGTTTTTGGATAAAAAGTTTTCGACAGTAATAAATAGCTCTGTATGCGATATAGTACTTACAGTTTGGTGGGAACAATTGCCACAGTTGGCCAAGACAGATGTTCCGGTAGTTTATTGGGAGAAAGGACACCAGTGGCTTTTCGGTGACGATCTTACGTTACTTCCTGATTTTCGCGTAAGACAATGGATGGAATTTTGTTACCATCAACCATGCCATATTGCAACGGTATCTGATTTTGCTTCTAGGGCTCTACATGCCCGTTTTGGCGTATCAGCTGCTGTTGTCCCAGAGGGTGTAGATACTACTATTTATATCCCCGCCACCGAAGTGGCAAACAGACGTACCATTTTACTGATGGGAAATCCATCTGTTTGGTTTAAGGGATTTGATACAGCTTTATGTACTTTAGACTTACTATGGAAGAAAGGATATCGCTTTCGTGTGAAGTGGATCTGTCAAGTTAAGCCGGAGGTTATAGATGCACCTTTTCCCATAGATTACATAGTCAATCCTCCTCAAAAAACAATACCGGAGCATATCAGACATGCTGATATTTTCCTCTTTTGTTCTTGGTATGAGAGTTTTGCTTTACCACCTCTTGAAGCTATGGCATGTGGTGTTCCGGTTATTGCGACTGACTGTGGAGGGATAAGAGCATACGCAGTTAATGAACAAAATGCTTTGTTAGTAGATCCTGGGGATCATGAGCAACTGGCAGAAAAAATCAGTTTGCTTCTGTACGATGACGCACTAAGAGAAAGTCTAAGAAAAGCCGGTCGGCAGACTGCGTTACAATTTGACCGTAGAAAAACAATTGCAATATTGGAAAGATATTTATCACATATTGCTAGATGCTGATTCTTACCCGCTTATTTTGGGCGTCTAACCCTATTTGCCAGAGATGCTCTGGTTCTCCATCCTATGAAGGTTTAGTTTGCCGATCCCAGGATGTCTCAGCTTTGTGAAAGCCATTTATACTTACCCTTCTCTCTCAAGGTGTGCCCCCATCTCAATATCCCATCTGCCCCCATTCTGTGGAAAGACCTAATTGCCTCATGAGAAAATCTATTCGAAAAGGGATTCATTGCCTCACGAGAAGATCTACTCATAGGTGATTCCCCCCTAAGGGGTGTGGCTAAGCGGAAGAGCTCCTGCTGAAGTCGGAGGATCTTGCGCCTGAGATCCGCAGGGTTGAGCCCCTCGTACTTCCTCTGAAGCTCCGCTTTCAGCACCTCTGAAACCCTGGGATGCTCCAGGACCCTCTCGAAGGGGGTCTTGGGTTCATCGTATACCCTCCGTACCCTGCCTCCCTTCCGCCTCTTCTCCTTGAGCTTCACCGAGGGATGAAAGAAGTTCACATAGAGACTCAAAAGCCCACTCAGTTCCTTCAAAACCCTCAGGGCCTCCTCCCTATCATACCGGAAATACCCAAAGTATCTCCGGGCCACCGTCCAGTTCTTCTGTTCCACGTAACAG
>QMLZ01000344.1 GCA_003646995.1 Deltaproteobacteria bacterium
GCTTCCTTCAGACCCTACCGTTACCAGTAACGCCCTTGCGATTCGGATTGACTTCCCCCTGATCAGGGTGACGCCCGAATAACTCAGGCTAGGACTGCCCAACATGCCGGGCAAACAAAAAAACCCCGAGGAAAACCTCGGGGTCTTATGTATCTTCCCACCCCGGGGGGATCTGATTCATCCACCCGGGGTCATATTTCTATGACGCGTCACGTGCCCGGGTGGACGCCGCTAAAAAACCAAAAATATCCGCTAAAAAAGTTCCTGTTCATCTTTTGCTCGATTGTTTTAAATCGTTGTACTAAATTGTACTAATCTTAAATCTATTCCGTTCTATGAATTTAATTTAACACTATTTACATTGGTTATGAATGTCAACAAAAAAAATTACCTCATGTCAATAGCACTAATAGCTATCGGGGACACGATTAGTTAAATACACTGACAGGCCGACTACTATTTTTCATCTGATATCTTCACCTATAACATTCCATGATTTTTCCGTAGTCTTCTGCGAAGAAAATCAGGTCTATCACGTCCACTACAGTATCTTTGTCAAAATCGCAGGAGCATGATTCCTTAGTGCCGCAATTAACCCAGCCGTACTCAGCCGCCAGAGCGGCAAGATCCACTCCATCGACGTCGTCATCACCGTCAACATCCGCTATCAGACACGGAATATCCTCATTGTTAGCGGGATTTGAGTGGGATACAAATTCTCTGTAGTTGCAGAAGCCGTCCTGGTCCTTGTCTTCAAAGGCATCATCATTAAGAGCATCAAGCCCGTATGTCCTTTCCCAGCCGTCTGTCATCCGATCACCGTCGGTGTCCGGGTTACAGGGCGATGTCTCGACTTTATCAACAATCCCGTTGTGATTTGAGTCTTCCACCCCATCCCGTAATCCATCATTGTCGGTATCCGGGTCATTTGGGTCTGTGCACCATTTTCCTTCAAGGGAATCCGGGAGCCCGTCGTAGTCGCTATCAAGGTATTCGTGGTGAAGAGCAACCAGGTTAGCGCCACCTGGCAAGCCTTCCAGGGTGCCATCAAAATAAAGAGAAAATGAACCGCCTGACCATTCCACGATGTCTTTGTCATCCACGCTCAATCCACCCAGATTGCAGGGTATATCCAGTGAAAAAAGTATCGTGTTACCACCATCGCTTATCCACACCCCATCGATGTTTGCGTTTTGTGGTATTCCATGATCCGCACCTTTGAAAAAGAGGCTCACGGTTTTTCCGTTGTACCTGATAAGATCATTTGGTTGATAAGCTTGCCCGCGTATTGTAGCAGGACAATCTATGGAAAAAATTGTTATTCCCCCAGGAAGAACTGTTGCTGCGTCAATCTGAACTCCTGGTGGAATACCCAGGCTTTCACCATCCAGAAGCAGTGATAAGTTGTTTCCGTCGTAAGATATAATGTTCCGCTCGGTATAGGTGTTTCCATTGAGGGTGACCGGTATATCAACGGAGAAATTCCTGGTTCTGTTATACAGGCAAAATGCGTTTATATTTGAGCCGGGCGGAAGTCCCAGGTCTTCTCCCTTCAGGTAAGGGGCGAATTTACCTTCGTGATATACTACATCTCGTTCTAAATAAGTGTCCCCTCCCTGCGAGAAGGGTATGTCCGCAGAAAGAAATGTCTGCGCGGAAACCACAGAAGTGACGATAAGAACGAACAAAGAGTTGAAAAACATTCTCTTTATCAAGGAAACGAACATAGAAACATCTCCCTCACTTCCGAAAAGTATTGTATCTTACGGTTGAACAAGACACTTTTTTAAGATACTAATAACTTGCGAAATCTAATCAGGCGTATCAGACTAAATATTATCTTCGCAAGTACCAAAATTACAAAAATAGTCTTGGTTGTTATAATTATAGCGACTTGTATTTCCATAGATGTAACTATTCCGAAGCTGGTAATCGTATCTGGTCTTAATTCCATAGTCGGAACTAGAGTTACCATTGTTTTGAGCATTACAGCTTCTAACAATGCTTCCCGAAACAGCTATTCCATCATCTTTGTTACCGCTCGCAAGACAATCAACTACAATAGATTTGTATGCGCGAATACCACAATATGAATTGTTTAATACAACGCAGTTCGTCACTGTTCCCTCAAAATCGATTCCATCTCCTGAATTACTCACGCTTGTACAATTGCTAATGCTTCCGCTCCCATTAATCCCATCAGAAGAGTTATTATGAGCAGTGCAATCTGTTATAACGCACTGAGTCACGAAGATTCCAGTTCCTCCGTTTGTATTGGCCCTGCAGCCAATGACAGTACCATTCGTGGCGCGGATGCCTATCACATTATTAAAACTGGCTGAGCAATAACGGACATTACTGGAATAAGCTTCGATGCCGAATCCGTTGTTTTCCGCTATACAATCGGTGAGAGTGGCCCATTCAACGCTAATGCCATAAGCACTATTGCGCTGGGCCTTTATTCCCTGAATAAGGTGCCCACCACCATCAGCGTTCCCGTTGTGGATAAAAACACCGTAATTGAACTCAATTATTGTCCCGTTCTTAATGGTTACGTTGTAACAATTCGTGGCGTAAATACCGTATCCTGTGCCCTGGTTGGGCCCATCTATTACGTGCCCGTTAAGATCTAAAGTGACTCGATCCGCCTGTATTTTTATGGCGTGTACGTTAGGCGTGTTCACAGTGATATTTGATGTGAGAACGTAACTCCCCGGCTTGGAAATAATGATAGGAAAAGTGGTATCCGAAGTCTGAGCAATCTTTATCTGGCCATCTACCGCATAAACCGCTAAAGGCATGGATAGAAGAAGTAAGATGACAAACCCCACATACTTGATCTTATGCAAATTTTTCATAAGACATCTCCCTCCTTTCTTTCCCCACTTCTTGCATTGACCTCATAAATGCTTGGTAAACAAACGCTGGATTCCTGCCTGCGCGGGAATGGCAATGGGATAATGGAGAAATGCCGTATGGATAATATCAATGTCATTCCCGCGAAAGTCTCGATCGACCCCGGCTTGGCGGTAATCCAGATCCAAGAACTACAAACTCAGTATTACCTCCTCATTCTTATTCGGTTACTGTTAAGAAGCATCTTCAGCTAACTAGCTTGAATTTGAATTGGACGTTTAGAAATTATTAAAGTGCTTGCAATTAGTACTGAACCCATAATCTCCGCCGCCATTTGCATAGCTCCTGTTTCCGTAAATATAGCTATCATCGGTGGAATTGCTGCTCTTAATTCCTACGCCGGAATTACCTCTCACATTACATCCTTTTATGAGGCTATTCAGGGTTTCAATACCATCACCCCCATTCTCTCTGACGACACAATTAACTACAGTGGCTCCGTTGGCATATATCCCATCTGATTTATTACGCGTTGTAAAACAGCTCGTTATTGTTCCCCCAGCAAAATAGATCCCTCGGGCAATCGTATGAGTATCATCGCCATTATGGGTACTCGTACAGTTTAACAATGAACCCCACCCATATATCCCATGAAGTTTATTGTAACTCGAAGTGCAGTTTGTAAGACTACATAGAGACACGTTGAAACCAATGTTTCCATTCCCCGTTGCTGTACAATTGCTAAGTGAGGAGTAATCGGCTTTGATACCAAACCCGGAATTGTGGTTGGCACTGCAATTCTGGAGATTGCAATAATATGCCTGCATACCGGTCGTGTTGCGTTCAGCCGAACAGTTGATAATTGTCGTATAGTATGCCAATATTCCATAAATTCCATTCAAACGTACATGTATATTTTCGATAAGGCGCCCAC
>QMLZ01000345.1 GCA_003646995.1 Deltaproteobacteria bacterium
AACTTCTTGAGACCTCACTTTGGGAGGGGGATAGGAGGCAGGACACCTTTGGAAGTACTCAAGGAGCGATCAGGAGGGCTTCTGAGCAGCCACATCCTCAAGTTCCCGGTGGTGCTTCTTGAGACCATGCTGAAAGAGGTCGATCCGAAACTTCTCACCTTCCCCTTCCACCTCAAAACTGGTACCGATGTCTTTACCCCTTACCCCGGATTGGCGTCCTGTCACACGGAACATAAATGGAGCACCCCAGCGGAGTGATCCTGTCTGAACCCAAGTGTTTATTGTCTAGTGGACACGGAGGTGGGGTTGACATTTTTGAATAGGCGCGTATAAAAATTCTAACATAGATCCAAGAAAAAGGGGGAGGCATTAGTCATGGGCGGTGAGGTTTATAAGATCCCAAATAGACCTTGGTGGTGGCCTAAGTCGTTTAAATTCAGAGTGATTTTTATTTGGGTTATTGTCTTTGTTCTCTTGATGAACCTTCAAAATCTGAGGGTTATTGCAGCGTCTGTAGAGCCTTTTGTGCTTGGGTTGCCTTTCTCACTCTTCTTTGTATTTGTGCTTTCCATTATCTCTACGATTGCAATTGTGGGGATATATTTTCTCTGGAAGGATTTTGTTAAGAGAACGGACTAAGAAACCAAAAGAAAGCGAGGTGATCGGAAAATGACCGTTACCGGGGCAGTAATCCTTGTATTTATAGTTTACGTGATTATCACAATGATCATTGGTTATATTGGATGGAAGAGAACCAAACTAACCCCTGAAGATTACTTTCTCGCCGGGAGAAGTTTAGGAACTTTCGTTCTTTCGCTGACGCTCATTGCTACTTACGCAAGTATGTGGACGTTCTTGGGAGCTGTAGGAGCCAACTACCGGTTGGGAACATCTTTCATGGCCTGTATGATTACGTGGAACCTCTTATGGCCTCTAATGATCTGGCTGTTCGGCGTCAGAATCTGGTTGTTAGGGAAGAGGTTCGGTTACATAACACCTTCTGATATGTTCGCCGATTATTATCAGAGCGAGGCAATGAGAGTAATAGCTTCAATAATTGGCATCATCGCTCTTATCCCATACATGAGTATTCAGCTTTTGGGCGGCGGATTGGCTTTTGAGGCTGCTACCAATGGAGCTATTCCTTTCTGGGCTGGAGCGCTTATCATGGTGATAATTATAGCGTTGTACACCTTCTTCGGGGGATTAAGGGCTGTGGCATGGACTGACGTTCTTCAGGGATTATTTTTCCTGATAGTATTATTAGCCCTCTCGATATGGACTGTAAAATTGACGGGTGGAAACCCCTTTAGGATGATCGCTGAGAAACATCCGGAGATTTTTGACCCTGGAAGGTTCAAGTGGTCTTTGTGGTTTGGCTTTATTATGACCTGGGGCTTTGCACCGCTTCTTCCCCATATGATGCAGAGATCTTTTATGGCCAAATCTGGTAGGACTATAGCTCAGTCGGCTGTAAGTGTTGCCATCCTCAGCCCATGGTTCCAAACGGTGACCGTTATGCTAATTGGCGTTAGCGCCTTGATCTTACTTCCTGGTCTGAAGGGGAAGGCAACAGATGCTATCATACCTACCCTTCTTGCCAAATATGCTCCCTATGTTGGAGCGATAATAACTTCTGCAGCCTTTGCCGCAGGTATGTCAACCCTAGACTCCCAACTTATATCAGCGAGTTCTCTCATAACACGGGATATATGGGTGAGATACATAGATCGAAAAGCTGATTACAAAAGAGAGACGTTGATTGGGAAGGTATTTGTATTATTGGTTACTGTTTTGATGTATGTTTTCGTTTTGACAAAGCCTGGCTTTATAGTGGTGCTGGGGACGGCGGGCGCCGGTATCTGCATCGCTGCTTACATCTTCCCGACAATAGGGGTGTTGTTCTGGCCAAGGGTAGGAAAAACGGCTGCTTTATGGAGTCTGATTGTTGCGGGGGCGGTTTCGTTCGTCACCTTTGCCATCTGGAAGTTTCCTTACGGTGTTCATAACACCTTGTGGGGAATGTTCGCGGGTTTGATCACTTTTCTAATTCTGACCTATACAACAAAACCTTTACCTTATGAACAGCAAGAGAAATTTCACGGTTACTTGACCTCGGTAATACACGGAAAAAGCAAGTGATTAATGTCTGATTCAAAAAGGGATCTTCCGGCGGAGATAAAGATTTTATTCTATGGATTCCCAGGGAGGGCAGCACGGGGATATTTAGGGTGGTCAAGCGTTGTTCTTATCAACGGGGAGAAAAAGATCTTATTCGATACCGGGAACTGGGGAGACAGGGAGGAACTTGTTCGAAGACTTCGCTCAGAAGGGATAGGGCCGGAGGATGTAAATATTGTAATATTGAGTCATTTGCACTTTGACCACTGTATAAATGTGCCTCTTTTTGAAAAAGCGCAAGTTATTTTAAGCGAAAAGGAATTGGACTATGCTTACAGAGAAAAAGGAGACCTTTTCATCCCTGACACGATAACAGATTATCTTCAGTCAATAAAAGACAGGGTCACTCTTATTGGGGGCGATACTGTCTTGGATGAGAGGATTACCTTGATAGAGACACCGGGACATACCCCTGGAAGTATATCTTGCCTTTATGAAGGCGGAGACCTAAAAGTTTTGCTTGCAGGGGATGCAGTGAAAAATAGCTATGAATTCATCTCGGGTTGCGTTGACATGACCAAAAACCAAAACGTTTCAAAAGCTACTATAGAAAGGATAAGACAGATAGCAAATGTAATCATCCCTGGTCACGACAGGCCCTTTTGGCATAACGAGGGGCAGATTCTATATCTCAGTGAGTCGGAGTTCGAGTTTATGGTAAGGGCTTCTCCATACAGTGAGGGCTGGACGAAATTTAAGATATCTTTTGCCTGATCAGGCAAGATTTTTCTCTCATTTCCTTGTCTGATCCGCCCCACAAGCTCTCCGAATCTGTGCATTGCATCGGTAGCAAAAGCTTGATCAGTCCGAAAAGCAGAAAGACCCTTGCAGTGCCTTAGTCCCGCTCCCCGCGGCTGGCCCTATGCACGAACTCGATGATCTCCGTTGACCCTTCGCAGGTCTCACCACTGCCAAGCACCAGCACGGGCACACCGTCAACCGGCGGAGCCTTCACTTCTGCCCTGGCAGGGCAGTTTGTCAGGTCCACTTCCTGGAGGACCTTCCTGTGATCCCGCTCCCTGTAGAGCCCTTCCAGGACCTGCCAGAACCGATCCCCTCCTTCCCTGCGCAGGCACTCGATCGCTCGCTGGGCCTCGGGAGGGGTGAAGGCGGGATAGCCCACGTAGGCCAGGGAGAACCTGTCAGGGTGCTCCCTGACCAGCCGGAGGACCTCCGGGAAGGCTTTTCGGCAGTGGGGGCACCTGGGTCCCCCGATGAAGGTGAGCTTCTCCGGTCCGTGTCCCAGAAAGGGCCCCCGTCGAAAGGCTGCGACGTCGAGCCTGAGCCTTTCGGGCCTCAAGCCCGCCAGGTGCTCCCGTGTGAGGATCCTGCCGGTTTTCATGTCGTAGGCCCGACCCAGGATCAACACCTTTCCGTTCCCCGTGACGTAGGCCGCGACGGGGATTTTTCGAGAGCCGGTGCGTGCCATCAATCTCACCACGTACATCCCGAGCCTTTCGTCGAAGGACAGACCTTTGGCCTCCGCAGTGATTCTGAGCTTTTCGCTGAAGAACTCGAGGACCTGCGCCTCGATTCGGCTTTGGTCGTCCGCAGCACCGAGGGTCGCCGTCGAAAGCACCGCAAGCAGCAAAACGAGGGCCGTCTTGA
>QMLZ01000346.1 GCA_003646995.1 Deltaproteobacteria bacterium
GCTAAAATCTCTGCGCCCTTTCCCTTACAGACATCTTATCTTCATGGAGCCATCACGTACTTTTCGAACAAAGCCTAAAATTAATGTGGAGATTTATGCTACTTTTATCATGTAACATCAATGGGATACATCTGAAACTCAATATTAATAAAGACTCAACATTTGTCTATTTATGTGGAGCTCCACATAAATAGACGAGTTGGGCTACGTACCACTTTCCAAGGAGGCTGCTGAGCTTATTTTTCAGGTCCTTGCATAACGCTATGAAAGGCGCTCGGTTATAATCACCACTAACCTGGGTTTTGGAGATTAGACTCAAGTATTCGGTGATCCAACCCTTACAGCAGCACTGCTGGATAGGGTTACACACAAGGCTTTTATTATAAACTGTACTTGGGAAAGCTATAGGCCAAGGGAATCTCTTAAAAGGAGGAGGTCAAAATTGGGTTCCCACAGTGGGTCATTTTTCAGTTGCCATTTCCAGGCATTTATGAAATAGATAAAAAAGTTGGAAAGGCGTGCCCAATAGTTGAAGGAAAAGTCTCCTGTGCACAAGGATTGGGGGTGGTAACAGGCCCTGATTGTGACACACTATATCTAACCGACCTTTTCACTTATCGAAAAGTAGATGGACTTACCGGTAAAATTACTACTATCTCTCGCATGCATAGTGCCACTCCGCCTCATATCCATTATCCCTTTACCTTTTCTGTGGATGAGCAGAGTGTCATGCTGACCAGTTGGTTTACCGGGACAGTTCAAGAAATTGATCGCCTCAAAATCAAGACCAAAAAGACATTAACTGGGTTTAAGGCTCCAAGTCACGCAGTAAAGATGGATGATGGAAGCTTACTTGTGGCTGAGATATCTACAGGGAACTTGATCAAAGTGACTGATAATGGCCAAACAATAGTGGCAAAAGGTTTTGCGGCCCCCACATACATTGCCATTGGCCGAAACAAGGTGGCCTATGTTACAGAATATGCCACAGGCAAGGTGGTGAGAGTTGACCTGAAAACTGGAAGGAAAAAGACCATTGCCCAACTGGATAGACCCGAGGGAATGGCAATTTCTGGCAATGGAAAGCTAGTCGTGGTAGAGACCGACACAAGGCAAGTGGTAGAAATAGATCCCTTTACTGGTACCGTACGTCCTTTGGTTATCAATCTGGCTGTGGGTTTTCCTGCCTATCCTGGAGACCCTCCACCCCTTTTATTGCAGGAGTAACCATATCCAGGACAGGTGCTATATATGTCTCAGGAGATCTAGAAAATGTGATCTACAACATCCTACCCAAATAGGGGAATAGGTTTCTTAATATCTCGAAAGGAGATCATGGTTATGGAAGTAGAAAGAGAAATAATGGAAGTTGATGTGTTATTTGTAGGATCGGGGATATCATGCCTTAGTGGGGCTCTTCACCTGTCAAACCTAATTAAAGAGCACAATCAACAGGTGGAAAAGTCTGGTGATGGCAAAAAGCTGGACGAAGTGGCCATAGCTATGTTGGAAAAGGCAGCTTTTGTAGGCTCCCATTCCATATCTGGGGCAGTGATGGATCCTGTGGCCTTAAAGGAGCTGATTCCTGACTTTCAAGAAAAGGGCGCTCCTTTAGAAGGTGAAGTCAAAAATGAGGAGGTCTGCTTTTTGACTAAAACTGGCAAACTTAAGCTTCCTTTCATCCCTCCGCCACTCAACAATCACGGCAATTACGTGGTATCCCTTTCTAGATTAACAGAATGGCTCGGCCAAATAGTAGAAAACAGTGGCGTGGATATATTTCCTGGCTTTGCTGCAACAGAAGTCCTATATGATGGTAATCGAGTTGTTGGAGTAAGGACAGGAGACAAGGGAATTGGGCCTGATGGGGAAAAGAAATCTAATTTTGAGCCTGGCATTGATCTCCATGCCAAAGTTACAGTATTTGGTGAAGGTTCGAGAGGGAGCCTCACAAAAACGTTAATAAAAAAGTTCTCCCTTGATGAAGGGAAAAATCCTCAAAGTTATGTAGTGGGAATAAAAGAGGTGTGGGAGATTCCAGAGGGAAGGATGGAACCCGGTGATGTAATCCATACTATGGGTTATCCATATGGCAGTAAGCCGTATGGCGGTGGTTTTATCTATGGAATGAAAGACAATCACATCTCTTTGGGTCTTCTTACGGGATTAGATTACGAGGACCCCTTTTTGGACCCTCATCGTGAATTCCAAAAATTCAAGCTTCATCCTTTTATTAAAGGCCTACTAAAAGGGGGGAAACTCGTTCAGTATGGTGCAAAGACCGCTCCGGTGGGAGGGTATTTTTCTATTCCCAAATTGACATTGGATGGCGGTCTAATTGTTGGTGATTCTGCGTGCCTTTTTATTAGCCAAAAGATTAAGGGAATACATGCTGCTATGAAGTCTGGCATGTTGGCCGCAAAGGCCATATTTGAATGCCTCTTAAAAGGAGACTTTTCAGCATCCAGCCTTGCCAAATATGAAAACAGCCTTTTTGAAAGTAGTGTTGGGAAAGAGCTATATCAGGCACGGAACTTTCATCAGGCATTCAAGAGAGGGCTGTGGTGGGGAATGATCAAAGGAGGAATACAATACATACTAGGAGGTAGGATATTCAAATCACGGCTAGGAGCAGAGCCAGACTACAGCAGCCTAAAAGGGGTAAAGGCATTTTATGGAACAGATTCTCCCTCTGACGAACAGATAGGAGCCATAAAGTTCGATGGTGAATTGACCTTTGATAAGGAAACAGAGGTATATTATTCTGGCACTACCCATGAAGAACAGCAACCACCTCATCTAAAAATTGCTGATTTGAACATCTGTTATACAAAATGTAGGGAAGAATACCAAAATCCATGCCTAAGATTTTGTCCCGCAAATGTATATGAGCTTGAGATAGACGAAGAAACCGGAAAGCCAAACATGAAACTAAACTTTTCCAATTGTCTGCATTGCAAGACCTGCGATGTAAAAGACCCATATGAGATTATTACTTGGGTTCCACCTGAAGGAGGAGGTGGGCCTAAATATACTATGCTCTAGACCGAAGTTCCTATAAAAATCGGCTCAATAATGGACATAACATATTGATATATCGTTGGTTATTGGTATTTCACTTGCAAATAATGTAGCCATGTAATATGCATTTTATGCTTGATAAGTGGTGCATAGATGTGTGTCATGCGTGGCCATGTACATAGAAACTGTCCCCAATCGCAATTCACCCCCTTGTATCCTCCTTAGAGAATCCTATCGGGAGGGAGGGAAGGTTCAAAAACGCACCATTGCCAATCTGTCCAAGTGGCCTCCCGAGCTTGTCGAAAACTTTCGCGCTTTGCTGAGAGGGGGGGGACAGTTGTTGAACTTCTGGAAAAAAAGTTTTGATGTGGTGCGATCCCGTCCCTATGGCCATGTAGCAGCAGTGCTGGTCCCCTGGCCAGAGTTGGTCACAACCGCGACGGAAAGAAGGGAAAGCTTCAGATCGTCTTTGGCCTTTTGTGTAACCATGAAGGGTGTCCTGTTGCGGTAGAGGTTTTTTCCGGGGATACGGGGGACCCATCGACGCTTGAGGGACAAATCAAGAAGATTCGGGACAGAAAGGTGGGTAAGCATCTTCAGGTGAGTATTGGGGAACAAAGCTTTTCATATCACCGTAAGGAAGACAATATTGCCAGGGAAAAGGCCCTGGCACCCATCCTTTTTGATGAAGATGATCCCCAAGGAGCGCAGGCGAGCCGCAGCTCTGTGGTTGGTCCTGCACAAAGATCGGCTTCGACAAAGA
>QMLZ01000347.1 GCA_003646995.1 Deltaproteobacteria bacterium
CCAATCTTTACCTTCAACAGAAAGCGGAAGCCGAAACCTCCCTGGCATCTCCCGAGATTCTCCATAACTTCTGGCGCGCACGCCTGGGCTCTCTCAAAGATGAGGTATTTGAAGTCGCCTATCTTGACTCTGGCTATAAACTTCTAAGAGATGGTGTAGAACGGTTAGAGGAAGGGACCGTTGACCGCGCTACGGTCTATCCCCGGCGAGTTATGGAAGCTGCTCTCCGGAAAGGTGCTGCAATCCTTGTTTTTGCTCACAACCATACGAATGGGAATGTCAGTCCTTCTGAGCAGGATAAGGTCCTTACAAAGGCCCTTATCCTTGCAGCATCGACGCTCCACATAAAAGTATACGACCATCTCATTATATCAAAGGAGCACGTATTTAGCTTTCGTGAGGAGGGGCTCCTGTAATGGGAATCTCCGATGCAATTTTACAAGCGTTCCCTGAGCTCAATGACGCTCAGCGTGAAGCTATCGCCCACACAGAGGGGCCTCTTCTTGTAATCGCTGGACCCGGCTCTGGCAAAACTCTCGTGTTGGTCCTTCGGACACTGAATCTATTGCTGGAAGGGTTGACCGATCCTGAGGGAATTCTCCTTTGTACTTTTACCGAAAAGGCAGCTTTTGAACTGAGAGATCGGCTCTCTCTTTTAGCCAGAAAGCTTAGGTATGATGGCAATCTAACATCACTGCATGTAGGCACGATCCATGGATTGGCAAACTCATTTCTTTTACACTACAGACATCATACCCCGCTTGGAAACAACTATGAGGTTCTTGATGAACTGACACAATTACTTTTCATCTTTGATCACTTTAGTGAAATCATAGGTGCGCAGGATAATGGAAGATTTCTTGGCCGATGGAAGACCCGCTGGACAGCCGTCGAAGGGGTGCGTAACTATTTCAACAAGATTACTGAAGAGCTTATAGATCCTGACGTTCTACAAGCTTCTGAAAATCCTTTTGTTCGGTCCATCGGCATAAGTTATAAGACATACGTTGAAAAGCTTTTTGAGACCAATCGGGTTGATTTTGCCCATCAGCAAAAGCTCTTCCTTAACCTCCTTGAGAATCCTGAAGTAGGCAAGGATATTAAATCAAAAATTCGGTATGCGATGGTGGACGAGTATCAGGATACAAACTACGTCCAGGAGCAAATGATCCTCCGGCTCGCCGAAGAGGGAAGCAATATCGCTGTTGTAGGTGATGAAGACCAGGCACTATATCGATTTCGTGGTGGTACAGTCCGCAATATTCTTGAGTTCCCAAGTCATTTTAAAGACTGCCATATTGTTACCCTCTCAGTAAATTATCGCTCACACAAGGATATTATAGAGGGCTATGACAAATTCATGAGATCCTGGGATTGGACCGATTCCCAGGGTGAAAGAAAATTCCGATTTGACAAAAAGATAAAACCAGACCCGGAACAGTCCTTTTCTGATTATCCGTCTCTGTTCTCAATCTGGGGAGAAAACAGAGAAGACGAGGCGCGCCGCTTTGCGGATCTCGTGGCCTTCCTCAAACAAAGTAAGGTTATCGAAGATGAAAGCCAGGTTGCCCTTTTACTCCATAGTGTAAGACAGGAACATAGCGGCCCCTATCTCAGGGCTCTGGCAGATAGAGGAATTCCGGCCTTTTGCCCACGAGCCAGGGCCTATTTCGATAATGAAGAGATCCGCTACATGGTGACCTGCTATGCCATTCTCCTGGGTTACTATGGAGAGGGCCGAGGGGAACTGGCAGGACATAGCCTAAGGGATCTAGCCATCTATGTTGATCAGTGCTTGGTTGAACTTGGCCGCAAATATTCCGACCCTCACCCCTTAGCAAGGCTCCTTCAGAAATTCGCCTGGGAAATTGCAAACCTAAAAGGCAGACAGACCCTTAATCGTCACCTTGCCGACTATTTTTATCAGTTTTTGGCCAATGATCCATTTGCCACCTTTGTAAAAAACGAAAACCGTGCCCGCAATCTGGCCATCTTTTCCCAGCTTCTTAACATCTTTCAGACCTATTATCATTACACAGTCATAACGGCTAGAAACCGGGAGCCGCTTCGGTTTCATTTCTTCCACAGCTTCCTGCGTCTGCTTTATGAAGGCGGCATTAATGAATATGAAGACCCTGACAAGCCCATGCCTAAGGGTTATGTGCAGGTCATGACGATTCACCAGGCAAAGGGCCTTGAGTTTCCGGTTGTTGTTGTGGGCTCATTAGCTGTGCGGTTATCATCTCCCAAGGATGTGGATCGGGTATTAGGCCCCTTTTACCAGAGGTCTCCTTTCGAGCCCGCTAACCGAGTTACCGGATTCGACCGGATGCGTCTTCATTATGTAGCCTTCTCAAGGGCAGAGAAAGTTCTCGTCCTGACTACCGGAGACCAACCCAAGCAATATTTCAATCCAATATGGCAGGGACTATCCCAGTGGCCATATGTACAGCAAGATCTACTCAAGTCCCTCTTTTTCCGACTTCGCTACCGAATGCCAATAAGAAAGACCTTCAGCTTTACGAGTGACCTCAAGGTATACGAGACATGCCCAAGGCAATATGAGTTTTTCCGATTATACCAGTTTACCCCTGCACGATCCGCTGAGTACTTCTTTGGAAGTCTCGTCCATCAAACGATCGAAGAGATCCATCGCTGGGCAATGGATGGGAAGGCAGGCATGCTTGACGAGTCGCAGATACATGATCTCTTTCAAACGAACTATCAAAATCTCCTCACACGGGGTTTACGTCCCATAGGTCCAAAGCAAAAGGAAGAAGCTCTTTTTCAGGTGATAAACTATTTCAAGCAAAATCGCTCAGAGTTCGATCGAATCATTGAGACTGAGATTGATGTTTCAGTCGAGAAGGGAGATTACATCCTGACCGGAAAGGTTGATCTTCTCCTGGGAGGTGACGGAAAGCTGGAATTGTTGGATTTCAAATCTCAGCCGCGTCCCACAGAAAATGACGAAAGTATCCCTTCTTATTACCAGCAGCTTTGCATTTATGCCCATATTCTGGAGACAAGAGACGGCAAGCGCCCTGAAAGGCTCATGCTTTACTGGACAGGGGAACCTAAAAAAGAAGACGCCCTCATGACATTTCCTTATGAATCCCATGTTGTTGAGGAAGCAGGGACTCATTTTGATGAGGTGGTCAAATGCATTCTCAATAGACAATTCACGATCATCAAACCTCCCGAAAGCAAAGTATGTAAGGAATGTGATCTGAGGGCATATTGCATAAAAGAAGGAGATCTGCGATGAACCTCCATGGCTCTCCATTCGAAGATGGGATAGAAACATACCTTCCCAGGGGTGTCGATCATCTTGGGTTTATTGAGGCAAAGCTAAGAGATTTGCGCGGATTCGCGACACTTGCACATGAACTCATACAAAATGCCGATGATGCAAAAACCAATGCTAAGGTTATATCATTCGATGTATGCGATGATGCATTTATTGTGGATAATGACGGCAAGTTCTCTGACTGTGGTGAAATGGAAGAGCGAATCTGCCCATGGAAAAATGATCCCACGATAGCACATGCTTGTGATTTTCATCGTTTCCGCACAGTAGCAAGCCGTGACAAAAGAGAGGAAGAAGGGACAACAGGTGCATTCGGCATCGGTTTTATTGCTGTTTATCAGATCACGGACCATCCGGAAGTGATCTCTGGAGGCCGCCATTGGATCTTATATGACGAAAACCCCGAAAACAAAAGAATCCATGTATGTAAAGGATGCAACAGGTGTCAAAGATCTGAATTACCGGGA
>QMLZ01000348.1 GCA_003646995.1 Deltaproteobacteria bacterium
CATTGAGCCCATGGATCATACCTGCTATATCTCCCTTGAACCTGCTGGCATCTCCCCGTACATCCAGTTTCCCATTAACAGCATCGGTTTTAAGTTGCTCAAGCACCTCCTGCACTCCCTGGAGCTGCTCACCAAGCTCGTTGCAAGCCACCTTCAGAACCTCATAGTCGCCCTTATAATCATTGCCAACCCGGGCCTTTAGATCACCAGCAGCCATTCTGTCCAGCACCCCACCAACGTCCCTCATTGGGGTTACCATTCCTTCGGCTGTTTGATTAAGGCCCTGTACGATAGTTGCCCAGGCCCCTGTGAAACCTGATACGTCCACACGCTTATCAAGTTCGCCGTTTGCTGCAGCCTGTTCCATGTTAGCCGCCGCTGTTATCAAATTGTTCATGGAGTCAATCAATCCATTTATGTTGTTCTTGATCTCGTTGAAATCACCCCTATACTCGTCGGTGATCTTTTCAGGAATGTCCCCCTTGGATATCCGATCAATGTACTCAGCGGTTACATTGAAGGAGCCGAGAATCGTGTCAATCATTTCATTAATACCCTCAAGCATCTGCCGGTTTGTTCCGGTAACCTTACTGACGTCCGCACGAACATCAAGTTGGCCGTCACGTATTGCTTGTAACAACCGTTCAAACTCGGCAAAGAGCACCCGATTTCCATTAGAGCCATTTTTAGCCCTTGACGCCTTGGATCCTTCTGATCCCACGCCAATAACTGCTTGGTTTGACTTCATTTTTTCCTCCTATGTCTATTTTTTTATTTTTTTTATTCGAGCTCACATTGCTAGAAACTTTTCTAGTTCATGGGTAGCTTTATTATGAGAAAAGGCTATCGCTTTCTGGACATTCAGTGGATCCTTGTTGGCCCCCTAGTACCTTGTCGATATTAAGGAGTATCTTTACCCCACCGTCTGTCTTGGCCATTCCATCTATGTAATCCGTTTCAACCATTTCACCAAAGTCGGGAGGGGGCTCCATGTCTTCCATTTTCAAACTGATCACCTCTGAAACCGAGTCCACCACTACACCTACGGTCTCGTTAGCCCCACCGTTATCCACATCCACCACCAGTATGCATGTCTCGGGAGTATACTCATGCTCCTCAATTCCAAACCTGAGCCTCAAGTCCACCACAGGGATCACCTTCCCCCTTAGGTTGATCACCCCTTTGTAAAATTGCGGTGTTTTGGGTACCGAGGTAATGGGCATCATCCCGATTATTTCCTTTACCTTCAGGATCTTAATGCCATACTCCTCTCCTGCCAGGGTGAAGGTAAGGAACTTGCTCTCCCTCTCCTTGGAATCATCACCCGAAGATTTTTTGATCTCTGTCGCCTGTCCCATAATTGCCCCCTTTCCAGGATTTTATTTCCAGGGGAAAAGCAATCTTGAAAAGAGTACCTCCCCTATAGTTCGCGCTCTATTCGCCTATCACCTTTGCTAGGGGCGTGCCAGGCATAAGGTCTGACTCTAACATATTGAAATTACTTGAAAAATATCAAAAAGGGGATAACCATAGGATCCAGAATACCTGTGATATCTTGTAACGACCTACTAGAGATTAGGTGGGATCTTTCTTTTAAAAAGTGCACATTGAGGCAAATTGTTACAAAATGTGGCACATGGCGTATAATGATCCATTAAATGAAGGTAAGAGGGGTGAGTCCCCTGTCACAAAATTTTATATCAACACCTATCCACGCCTTTGGATATCCATGCTCTTCAGGTGTCTCGCAAGGCGCTGGCGTGATATGCCCAGCATTCGTGCGGCCATGGACTTGTTCCCTTTTGTACGTCTCAAGGCCTCTAGTATGAGTTGTCTGGTTGCCTCATTAAGGTTGGGAAGTTTCTTGGTTACCATTGAAAAGCCACCAGTATCCCCATGGCCCCATCTTTGTTGTGAAAGAGAACTGGTTATCCTGCTCCCTCCAATCCGCATACGCAGCCGCCGAAGGGATACAGTTCCGGACCGATTTGTGCCCACCGCGTCATAGATCATTGAGCGGAGTTCCCTTATGTTCCCTGGAAATTCATAGTTACTCAACAGCACGAGCAA
Organism: Deltaproteobacteria bacterium; assembly: GCA_003646995.1. The sequence goes on from QMLZ01000348.1 coordinate 2,071, forward strand.
CTCGTCGGTCCATGATGGCTTGGGTCTTCCAATGTCACACGCCGCCTCATTAACGAAATGCTCGATCAACAGGGGAAGGTCATCCATTCGTTCCCGCAAAGGAGGAATGTGGATGTGATGCGTACAAAGCCTATAATAAAGATCTTTACGGAACTGCGAACTGTCTTGCAACTCGCTGACATCCTTATTGGTGGTGACAATTATTCGCGCATTGGATGCCTTGGCAATATCTGAACCCAATGGAAAATACTCCCCCTCCTGCAATAATCTCAATAATTTTATTTGAGAGGCTGTGCTGAGATCACCTATCTCGTCAAGCAGGAGCGTACCCCCTGAGGCCTGTTCGATCATCCCCCCTCGTCGGGCCTCGGCGCTGGTATATGCCCCTTTCACGTGACCAAAAAGGGTGTCGGAAAAAACATTATCGTCCACGCCTGCAACGTTTACTGCAACAAAATCACCAAGGCGGCCGCTCAATCTGTGGATTGCCCTTGCCATGAGTTCTTTTCCCACCCCTGTCTCACCCGTGATAAGCACCGGCTCAGGACTGGCAGCTATACATTCGGCGTATCGAAACAGTGACAGCATCACATGATTTCTCGTAATAATATCATTAAACGCATCGTGGCATTCTGGGTCCGGTTTCACCAGTGCTTGTTTCAATACCTCGACCTGCCTGTGCAATTCCTTAATTTCGATCGCGCGCTTAACACCCGATATCAACCTGCTCTTTTCAACAGGCTTAACCATGTAATCGAATGCCTTTGATTTCATACATTCCACCGCAGTTTCTACCTCTATATCCCCAGTAATGATAATTACCGGTATGTAAGGATAGTCCTCAGAAATTTCTTTTAACAACTCCTGGCCCAGGATATATGGCATGCTGAGATCAAGAAGGATAACTGACGGTTCCTGCTCCCGCAGGATACCTTCCACATCGCGAGGATCCTGGAGGGCGATAATGTTATTCACGCCCCCTGAACGCAATGCTATGCTAAAGCTTTTCAGGATTTCCTCCTCATCATCCACTATTAACACGGGATGGACCGGAAAAGATCCCTTTGCTCTCTGCACCACTTAGACTCTCCCCATCATCTCTTCTATTTTTTTTAGGAAGACATCGAATTTGAAGGGCTTGAGAAGGATATGGGTAAAGCCCATTTCTTTTAACGTCCTGATCTTAGGGGAACTTGGGTGCCCCGTAACTACCAGTACTTTGATGCGAGACAGGTCTTTTCTCTCTCTGATTACTCTGCATACTTCCACCCCATCCATATCGGGCATCATAATGTCTACCACCAGGAGATCCGGTAATGTCTTCCCTATATTTATGCATGCTTCCACACCATTTGGCGCTGTATCTACAGCATACGCTTCACGACTCTCAAGGACATCTTTCATGCTGTGCCGGAATCCCTCATCATCATCCACAATCAGAACCTTGATCTTCCGCTTTTCTGTATCTACTGGCAGGACGACCTGAAAGACACTCCCTTTTCCACTCTCACTGATTACAGTAATCTGCCCACCATGTTCTCTAACTATTTTTTCACTCACCGCCAGGCCTAATCCCGTCCCCTCACCAGCTCGCTTTGTGGTAAAAAATGGTGTCATAATTTTGTATAGTATATCAGCCTCTATGCCCTGGCCTTCATCAGCCACTTCTATTAGCACCTCTTTGTTCTCTTTATTA
>QMLZ01000349.1 GCA_003646995.1 Deltaproteobacteria bacterium
AAAACCTCCCCCCTGATCACGAGATCGTTATCGGAATGGACAATTCCGAGTTCATAATGATGGCGATCAACTCCCTCTCGCAGACCCTACTGACCGCGGGCGTACTGGTGATCCTGGTGACGTTGCTGTTCCTCCGGCGGGTAGGGGCCAGTCTGATCGTTGTCCTGACGATCCCCTTCTCGCTCATCATCGCTTTCATTTTTCTGTTCTTGAAAGGCTACACGATAAACGTCGTCTCCCTGATGAGCCTGTCCGTCGCGATCGGCATGGTGGTGGACAACGCCATCGTAGTCCTGGAAAACATCACCCGGCATGTCGAGGAGGGCGGAGAGAGGCCGAAAGAGGCGGCCGTTTTCGGCGCTTCCGAGGTAGGCACCGCCATCATCGCGTCAACCCTGACGACGGTGGCGGTGTTTGTCCCGCTTATCTTCGTCTCGGGCCTCACCAGTATCGTATTCAGCCAGTTGGGGCTCGTCATAGCGATCACGCTGGGCGGCTCGCTCTTCACCGCGTTGACGCTGACCCCGATGTTGTCTTCGAGATGGATCAAGCCCCTCGATGCCACGAAGAGGGGCCGTCTGTTCCGGTTGGGCGAGCGTCTCTTTCAGGGCATCGAAGCCGTTTACGAACGCATCCTGGCTTCTTCCTTGCGCCACAGGAGGAGGGTTCTCGTTTCCCTCATAGTGATCTTCGCGGCGAGCCTGGGGCTTTTGAAGTTCATGGGCTCGGACCTGTTTCCTGATGTGGACACGGGCGAGATCAGTATGCAGTACCGCCTGGACGAAAGCGCCAGGCTGGAAGAAACCGCTCAGGTTGGGAAGCGGATCTCCGCTCTGTTTTCGCGTCTCGTGCCCGAAACGCGGGACCGGTTCATTTTCTGTGGGGAGACGAAGAAGGGCATCGGCGTGGCGTTGGGATTCAGCGAAGGACCGAATTGCGGCGAGGGAGGCGCGAAGCTCGTCAACAAACGCTACCGGACGCGATCGACGATGGATATCGCGGAGGTGTTGCGCAGAGAGGTCCGAAAGATACCGGGAATCCAAGAGCTGAAGATCACGGCCACAACCCCTATCAAGCAGGTAATGCTGGGCGGCGGCAAGCAGGTGGAGGTCGAGATCATCGGCCATGACCTGGAGGTAACGAACCGACTGGCGAAGCAGGTGCGCGAGATATTCGAGCGCATTCCGGGGGCCGTTGACGTAGTGATCAGCCGCAAGAAGCCCCGCCAGGAAGTCCACGTTCTCGTGGACAGGCAGAAGGCCTCGAGCCTCGGCGTCAGCGCCGCGATGGTCGCGCAGGTGCTTCGTAGCAACTACTATGGATTCGAGGCGACGAAATACCGGGAAGCCGGCGACGATTTCGACGTTTTCGTGCGCCTGGACGAATCGAACCGCCGGTCGCTCGATGATATCGGGGAAGTCGATATACCGTCGATGGATCCGCGAATCGGCTCCGTGAAACTCGGGAACATCGCCCGGATCGTGCATTCCACCGGCCCGGTCGAAATCGAGCGGAAGAACCGCGAACGGATCGTCAAGGTCGGGGCGGACGTTTACAAGCGATCGCTCGGCGAGGTGAAGGCGGACGTGGAGCGGGAGATCCGAAAGCTCGAAGTCCCGGCGGGAGTGACGATCGACTTCGGCGGGGAAGTGGAAGAACAGCACAAGGCGTTTCGCGACCTGACGTTGCTGCTGATCGTCGGCCTGATCCTCGTCTACATGGTGATGGTGTCCCAGTTCGAGTCGCTGAAGACGCCGTTCGTCATAGCGTTCGCCATTCCGTTCGCGTTCACCGGAGTGATATGGGCCTTCTACCTCAGCGGCGTTACGTTGAGCCTCGTATCGTTCATGGCTATCATCATGCTGATCGGAGTGGTGGTCAACAACGCCATCGTGCTGGTCGATTATACGAACATATTGCGGGCGCGCGGCCTGCCCCTCTACGACGCCATCAAGCAGGCGGGACGCCACCGCCTTCGCCCCGTATTGATGACTACCTTCACAACGCTGTTCGGCATGCTCCCGCTGGCGCTTTCCCGCGGAGATGGGGCGGAAATGTGGCGGGCCTTCGGCATAACCGCGATAGGAGGGCTCTCGCTTTCGACACTCGTCACACTTGTCCTTGTGCCGATAATATACTCGCTCTTCGAGAGGCGGACGGAGCGCGACGAGAAGGGAGAGGCGATATGACGACGCTCGTTTTCATCGTGTACAACGTTGCGATGCATGAAGAGATATTGGAGATTCTCGACAAGCTCGACCTGAAAAGTTACACGCGCTGGGAAGAGGTGACGGGTGTAGGACGGCAAAGCGGTCCCCATCTCAACACGCACGTTTGGCCCGTGAAAAACTCGGCTCTCGCCGTCGTCGCCGGAAACGACGAAGCGGGGTCGCTGATGGAGGAAATAAGGCGGCTGCGCAAAACCAAAGGCAAGGCGGGCGTAAAGGCATTCTGCTGGCGTGTCGAAGACATGACTTAGCATCAACTCATGTCGCCTCGCGATGCAACGCAGGCGACGCCGGGAAGGCGACAATCGGCGGCGAGCGCAGATCGGCGCCGCTGCGGACCGCCTATCGTCCTTCAGCCCCCCGGTGGAGGTGGTGTCGGGGAAGATTTCCATTTCCGCGTCAACCACTTTCGGCGACAAGACGCAATCAATCTTCGAAAACCATTTGCGAACTTTGACGGAACCCGCGTCAAAGTTACAATAGCGGTTGTTCCAGTTACAGCTACATCGGCTATTGCGGGCGAATCGGTTATGAAAGAGCGGGAAGACGTCGTCGAACGGAAGTGGAGCGTGAAATGGAATGGAAAAACGGCGATTACAACCTTGTCGTCGAAGATTGGATCCCCGTAGTCTTTGACGACGGAACCTTTCGGAAGGTGGGAATCTGGGAGGCGCTGGTTCTTGCCGGGAGGATAAGGCGCATCGCCGCGAGCAATCCCCTCGACAACGCATCGCTCTTTCGTTTTCTTCTGGCGATACTGTACTGGTGCAGGCCGGAAATAACGAGGGAAGAACTGGACATGCTCCAAGGCGCTTCGGGCGTCCCGGCGGAATGGCTGGAACGTCTGGGAACGCCGGATTCCCCTTCCCCCCATTTCAATTTGCTGGGTGACGGCCCGCGCTTTTTCCAAACGCCGGGATTGAAAGGGAAGGAGAAGAAGGCCGCCGGATATCTTCTCACGGATCTCCCCACCGAGACGAGCATAGCGCACTTCCGTCATGTCAGGGACGGAGAGTACGGGATATGCCCCGCGTGTTGCGCGATGGGGATGATCCGCTTTTGCAGTTTCGCCCACGGCTCCGGCAGAGGTTATTCGCCGGGGATAAACGGCGCCGCGCCTACTTACGTCTTCGCGGAGACCGCCTCCCTTCTCGACGCCTTCCGGCGATACTGGACGCCCGGCGTCCCTCTTCTCCGAGAGCCGCCTTGGATCAACCCCAAATCACCTGGATCGTTCGAAGAGATTGACATTCCCACTCTAATGGCATGGCGTCCGCGATCCGTGTGGCTCGGAAAACCGGACGACCATCCTATCGAAGAGTGCTCCTATTGCGGCGAAAAGGGCCGTCTTGTCCGCAAGATCGGGTTCTCTCGCGGCTGGAAACCGCCCGCGAGGAAAAACGAGAGACCGGACGACCCTCATCTCGTCGGCATATCTCCCGCAGGGAAGGCAAAGAAGAGTCTCTCTCTTCCTCACCCGATCAGGTCACCCATGGAGTCGGTGGCATCGTTTTGGCGATACTCGCTTGCT
>QMLZ01000350.1 GCA_003646995.1 Deltaproteobacteria bacterium
CCTCCTCTCTCACTAGCAGTCTTAAAATCTGCTAATTATAAGAGGATTTCTCTCACCAAGCATGGTCAATTTTGCGTTAGCACTCATACCTCTAACTGGTCAATTTTATGTTAGCACAACCACTCATAGTACCTTTTCTGCTTGGGGGTAATAATCTCATCAATGAGTAGTATTCTAAGAACTTTTTCTTCGAGGTGCATGAACGGTTTTCTACAGAATTGGTGTATGTATCGATGAGTGATCATCTGAATGAGTTCATTTAGAAGTTTTTCTTTTTTCTGTGAATCTCCAATATTTTTTAAGCATGTATCTAAACATTCCGCTAGTTTTTGAACGTGTCTGTGAAAATCTATTTTGTTTTTCTCATTTTCTCCGTTTAGTTGTTTTCTGATTTCTTCTGTAATAGCATCCTCTAAGAATAATAATTTATCTTTGAGCTGTTTAGCTATTTCTTTCTTCATTTGAATCCTCTATCTATTTTCTCCGCTGCTCATTCTTCTTTTTTTCAGCAGCTCTTTTCTTTTTTGGTAGTAGTCCCTATGATATGCCCTATATCCCTCGGGATCAGTTTTCTGTACTTGTTTCTGGTGCCACTTTGATGCGCAATTCCTGCAGCAGAACTCTTTTTTATGTCTGCTTGTTAATATGAAGCAACGTTTACAGTTTTCGTACTTGCATTTTTTGAAAATACTTGCCGGCAATCCATTGATCAGCTCTATGAAAGCGTCCACCACGTCTTTTCCTAGCTGAACAAAGTGAATTTCGTCGTTTTCAAACGTAACTGTGATTTGTTTTTCGAAGTGATATTTTACACTTATAAAATAGAGCTGCTCATCATTGATGTTATCCGAGTACTCTTCGATTTTTGAATCAATGTTTTCGCTTTTTTCTTTTGATTTTAGCTTCGCTCTCAGGGGCAGGATTTTTTCTCGATGATCAAAAAGATTTCTTTTGAATTGAGCCCAAAACTCTGAGAGACGCTCATAACATTTGGAGACAATTTCTGATTTTGGGATGTCTTCATATAGCCAATAAAAGTCCGTGTTGGAGTGCTTACCCTCCCACAGATTGTCGACCAATAGGTTTAGTAGTCGTTCGGTTTTTTCATGATCTTTAGAGAGCTTATTTCGATCGATATCAACTTCTAAAAATTCATCTACAATGACACTTAAGCGTTTTGCTTTTGTTTTCAACCTTTTGTCAGCCTTAATGGAATCTTTTTTTCTGCGCACCTTTTGAGTCTTCATTTTCTCTCCTAACTTTTAGTGTGAGTATAAACGTTCATTGAACTTGTGTCAAGAAGATATATTCCCAGAATAATCCAAGTAGTTCGAGACCTAAGCCTTTAATATTTCAATTAACGATTATTTCATTTTAAAGGACGTTTTGTTTTGTTGAGGCAGTAAAAACAAATACTTGTCATTTATAAAATAAGCTAGTATTATAACTATCAATTGAGCACGGTTAAAGATAAATTGTGCAACTAGGGGAATCATGGTTATATCTTACTTCACAATTAACAATCTTTGGGGCCCGAAAAACTGCAGACATTGCAGACGGGTGCACAAAAAAAGTTTCCATGGAGGTGCGAGATGAAAGACAGAATTGAAAGAGGAAAGTACGGCGTGAAAAATGGCTGGCTTGTAAAGAGAGAAAGAGGCAAAGAAAAACTTGTAGCGAATTTCTATATCAACATCACTAGAAGACTAAGAGAGAGAACTCCTGACGGAATTTTTGAGTCTGTTGAAATTATGGTCCATGCCCCGAATAAAGAATACAGAGTTAAGATGCCTCTTTCAGTTTTTCAAAGTAGTTCACTGGGAAAGGAGATTGCTTCACAATGCGACTTTATGACTATCTTGTACGGAACTGGAAAGGATTTGCGAAACGCTGCCATGGAATTTCTAGAGGGTCGTCCTGTAAGAGTTAATGAGGTCTTTTCAGATTTAGGCTTTTCTCCGAACGGGAATTTCTATTCAACTAATATTTTTATCACCAAAAACGGGGTATTCGATCGAGTGGAGCAACCTTTTAAAGGTGATGCCCACGGTTATTTAAGAAATCTGGGTTTTAAAAGAGGTGATAAAGATACGCTGCGAAAACTTTGCCATCATCTTCTGGATTACTTTTTGGAGTTAAAAAGGCACGCTGTTATGTATCCTCTGATGGGGCACATTTGTTTGGCGCCTTTTTCTTCTCTGATTATTCAAGGATCGAAACAAAAACCCGCTCTGCATCTCGTAGGTCGAACCGGCTGTGGAAAGACGTTTCTAGGAGGTCTTGCAGCTTCTTTCTTCGGAACATTCAAGGACGTTTTCCTCACATGGGATTCCACTGCGAATTCGTTGGAGCAAGTTAGTTTTGGTGCTCGGGGTCACTTAGTTTTCATTGATGACTACTGCAGCAGTGACATAAGTTATAAAAAGTAAAACGAATTATCCACGGGCACAGTCATTCACAGGGGCGTTCTCGGACAAATGCTAGTCTAAGCGCGAGCAAAGATAAAGGAATTAGGGGACTAATTTTGTCGACTGGAGAAGATTTTCCGAGTGGGAGGGAATTTGTTTTATCTCGAGTGATTTTGCTGGACGTTGAGCCTGATATCAATGAAAAAGCTGGCGTACAATGTTTGGACGAAAGAGATAATTATCGTATGTTTATGCCTTATTTTCTTCATTGGTGTTTATCCAAGAAAGAGGGGGAAAATTATTTTTTCCGAATTTTTATGGAGAAAATGAAGGAACTGGAGAGTTATGTGGAGGGTGTCCCGAATGGTTTGAGAATTGTTTCTAACTGGGCTTTGAACAATACTGGTTTCATCCTGTTTGTAAGGTTTTTAAAATCCCTCAATGTTCTGACCGCAGATGAGGAAAGGGGAATGGTCGAGGAGTATGACGAAATCGTCAAGTCCAATCTAGTAAATCTGGTTCAGGAGCTAAAAAACCATAGGCCTATGGAAGTACTCTTCGATATCATATCGACCGAGATTAGAAAGGGAAATGTCCAAATTGTTGGTTTGAATCCTTCGAAAGAAAATAACGAATACAAGGCCAAAGTGATTGGGAAAGTGATGGATCAGAAGGGCGTGATTGCTCTCTTTCACAGAGAACCCTTCCGGCTAATAAAAAAATATTTTCAGGATACTGGCAAAGATCTTCGCTTCACTATTGAGGAATTGAGAAACGATCTAGAAGGGAGAGGGATTTTAGAGAGGGCCGGAGAAAAAAGAAAAAGTGCCCAGGTCAGGCTTCGTGGAGATCGATTCCAGGCGTGGTTTCTTAATATGGCAGAGTTTAAGAAACATTGCTGCATCGAGGATTGGGAAAAAGAAGATGAGTGACTCGAAGATACCAAATTTGCGATCAGAAAGTACTCTGCTGGTTGGCTGTATAAAGAAACTACGAGAAGAATTGGGTCACGTGTTAACTGCAAAACAACTGGCCTGTTATTTGGGCGTTGACGAAAGAACGGTGCGGCAATATTATCGGGAACTAGGTGGAGTACGCTTGGGACGCCGCTATTTGTTCTTTGAGAAAGGAGTGATCGATGCCATACAGAAGAGGACGAAAATGGGTGGCCCAAGTGAGGAAACAGGGTATGAGGAAAGAGAAAGTTTTTTCGACGAAAAAGGAGGCGATAGAATGGGAGACTCAGCAAAGAAAACTAACACCAGAAGACTGGCAAAAAAAGACAAACACGGTTTGCTTACTTGACTGGGCTAATGCCTATCTGGATTTCTCTCAAACC
>QMLZ01000351.1 GCA_003646995.1 Deltaproteobacteria bacterium
CTCCTGTCCTTGCTGTCTCTTCGATAGTCCTTAATACTTCCTCTAACAAAGATGACTCAACAATTATTTCTAACTTTAGTTTTGATACAAAGTCTACTCGGTATTCAACACCTCTATAGACCTTTTTTTGCCCTTTCTGCCTACCAAAACCTTTCACTTCTGTCACCGTCATGCCTTTTACACCCAAGTTTGATAGTGCATGCTTGACATCATCAAGCTTGGGCGGTTTTATTATGGCCTCAATTTTCTTCATGTAAGCTTACCCCAAAGTTGCCCTCAAGAACTCTTGCAAATGGTAGTTTAAAAATGATTCTCTTATCAGGCGGACAAACCTCATCTGAAGGTACCCGATTGAGACACCAAAAGGACCCAGAATCTCAACTCACTCCCTGATCAATCATAGCATCCACCACCTTCACGAAGCCTGCAATATTGGCACCCACAAGATAGTTCCCTCGCTCACCGTACTCTTCGGCAGTATCCAAGCACATTTTGTGGATATTTTGCATAATGTTCCGCAACCTGTAGTCAACCTCCTCCCGCGGCCAGTGAAGACGCATGCTGTTCTGAGCCATTTCTAAGCCCGAAACAGCCACCCCCCCCGCATTGGCCGCCTTGCCCGGAGCATAAAGAATCTTGTTTTCAATAAAGATATCTATCGCTTCCAGCGTGGATGGCATGTTTGCACCTTCGCACACCAGATAAACCCCGTTGTTGATCAAATTTTGGGCGTCCTTCCCATTGATCTCATTTTCAGTTGCGCATGGGAAGGCACAATCTGCCTTATGGTCCCACAGGGGGTTGTGATCCCTGTTGGGGTCTGCCTCGGTATAAACCGCCTCCTTGTATTCCTCTGCATATTCCTTTATCCTGCCCCTTCTCACATTCTTCAATCGCTTAATAAAGGCAAGTTTCTCACTATCTATGCCAGCCTCATCATAGATATAACCAGAGGAATCGGACATGGTTATTACCTTCGCGCCAAACTCAATAAGCTTTTCCACCGTGTACTGAGCCACATTGCCTGCTCCTGAGACCAGACACACCTTGCCGCTTAAATCTTTCCCCTTTGTAGCTAACATTTCGGCAGCAAAATAGACGCACCCGTAACCCGTGGCCTCTGGCCTGATGAGGCTGCCGCCCCAATTGAGTCCCTTGCCTGTCAGCACTCCGGTAAACTCGTTCTTCAATTTCTTGTACATGCCGAAAAGAAAGCCAATCTCCCTCGCCCCAACACCAATATCTCCTGCAGGGACATCCGTCTCCGGACCAATATGTCTGTACAGCTCAGCCATAAACGATTGACAGAACCTCATAACCTCATCGTCCGATTTTCCCTTCGGATCAAAATCCGATCCTCCCTTTCCACCCCCCATGGGAAGGGATGTAAGGGCATTTTTGAAGACCTGTTCAAAGGCCAAGAATTTCAAAATGCTAAGGTTCACAGAGGGATGAAACCTTAAGCCCCCTTTATAAGGGCCCAATGCGCTGTTCATCTGGACCCTGAATCCCCGATTTACCCTCACCTGCCCTCGGTCATCTATCCATGGCACTCTAAAAATAATTACCCTTTCTGGTTCAATAATCCTTTCCAGGATTCCAAGTTTCCTGTAATGGGGATTCCTCTCCAGAACAGGCTGGACAGTCTCCAGCACTTCCTTCACTGCTTGATAAAATTCCTTCTCACAAGGGTCTCTGGACTCAATAAGTTTCATTATTTCTTTCATGGGCACCCTCCTCAAATACATACCTCTGGTCCATTACACACATTTTCCCTACTTTTTTCTCGTTACCCATCTCTTTAACTGTCAAAAGAATTGATTGGGTATTAAATTTCAACAAGCAATTTCTTGCACAATTCCATGCTGGTGAAAATACGGCAAAAGACCCAAAACCTGACACATGGACTGCTCAAAGATTAAACAGCTTTGACTGCCCCTTGTATCACCAATTGTGCCATCAATTGTTTCGAATAGTGCCTCCGACATGTTCTCTTTTTCACGGCCCACAACGGTTGTCCGCGGAGGTAGGCTTATCCGAGCCATCTTGGTTCTCTCCCAAGACCCTCGGCTAAGTACACCATTGAGGTTCTGGGACAATCCGGGAGACGAAGAATCATTGGTTTTTGTATTTTTTCAGAACCTTCGTGAGAGCAGGAACCACTTCGAAGAGATCACCCGGAAGGCCGTAATCACATTTACTGTAGATTGGTGCATCCTTATCCCAGTTTATGGCAACAATCTTCTTGGATGTTTTCATTCCTGCAAAGTGCTGAACAGAGCCCGATATGCCGCACGCTATGTATAATTTTGGACTAACCGTCTTTCCGGTTTGCCCCACCTGCATGCTATGAGGCGCATACCCAGCGTCAACCGCGGCCCTTGAGGCGCCCACAGCCGCTCCAAGCAGCTCTGCACACTCATATAGAATTTTGAAATTTTCTGCCGAGCCCATCGGTCGGCCGCCAGAGATTATGATATCGGCCTCAGTCAACTCTATCACGTCCTTATCCGCAATTTTTATTTCCTTTATTTTAAGCCTACCCCTATCTTGTGCAGTGGTATTATATGTTTCAACGCCAGCTTCACAGGCTGCCTTTTTAGCTTCAACCGCATTTGGTCGAATACCGCATACCAACCGGTCGCCAAAGTATCTGATTTTTGCCAAAGTCTTTCCCGAAAAATGAGATTTAGTAATTGTCTTTTCCCTCAAATCAAAGCTCAAGCAATCTAATGCGAGTGGTAAATCTGAAATAGCTGCAACTCTCGCCAAGAGGTCTCTTCCCCTGGTACTCGCAACACCAACAAGGGTTGAAAGATCATAGTGGTTCATCGTATCTATCAACGCTTCGGCTTGAAAATCTGGACTAATCAAAAAATTATCACTATTAGCTAAAATTCGTATAACCTTATTGACACCGTATAATTGCAAGGCCTCCTTGCATTGCTCAGCATCACCGTCCAATAACAATCCATATATAGTATCTCCGCCTGCTTCTCTTACTGCAGTAATCACACCAAAGTTTGTTTCTTTGATAACCCTCTTTTCATCTAGATCAATCAAAATACCTACGTTATTCATACGGCTACCCTCTAAAAGTCCAGAATTTTCTCCTTCCTGAGGAGATCAACAAGTTGTTGAGCCATCTCCTGAGGCCCACCATCAAGCATTATCAAGTCGGCCTTTCCCCTTTCTGGTACAGGTTGAAGCTCTATTAATTGCATTTTTCTCGAGCTATTATCTACACCTATCTCTCCAATATCCAACCTCTTTACCTCTTTTTTCTTCGCGCGCATTATGGAAGGCAGCGTCGGAGAACGGACTTCGTTCATCCCTTTGGTTACTGCTACTACGCAAGGCATCTCAAGTTCGATCACCTCCTTGGAGCCACCCTCAATCTCGCGTTCAGCAATCGCCTTGCCGTCCACTACCTTAAAGTCAATGACATCACTAATCACGGGCATCTCCAATGCCATAGCCAGGCGATATGGCACTTGGAACCCCTCACTATCCACCGAAACCCTACCGGTAAATATCAAGTCTGGTTTGCCATCCGCCTCAATCGCCTTTTTTAAAGCAAGAGCAGTTATGGAACCATCAAGGAACTGCTCGTTGGTCTTTACCAGAATCCCTCGATGCGCGCCAATGGCCAAAGCAGCGCGTATAGTTCTTATGGCTTCCTCCTTGCCAACAGTAACGGTAATTACTTCCCCGGTGCCTATTTCTTCAACAAGC
>QMLZ01000352.1 GCA_003646995.1 Deltaproteobacteria bacterium
AAAGCTGATCTCTGATTAGACTGCGCTTTGTCCTGCTTTTTTTATTAGAACCTTCCTAATGGAGCCTATATGGCTAAATGTAGAGACTGTGACTACAGGCAGATGATGATGGTGATATCACTGTGAGGACAAATTTCAACATCCAGTGAGTGCTGGTTCACTATATTGAAAAGATCATGAATTTTAGAAAGAGCTTTGCCACGTCTACGGCATAATAGGTGGCCAACCAAGGAAATTTGTCTATGAAATCTTGAATTGTACTGGTCAGTGCAACCCTTGTTAATACACCCTCTTGTGGGCTAAGGGAATAACTTGGAAAAAACAATTTTTGGACAATCTAGTTAGATTTCTTTGATTTGGAGGACAAATACATGAAATTGAAAATAGTTCTTGAGCCAAGCGATGAGGGTGGATACACGGTTTATGTGCCAAGCCTCCCTGGCTGCATCAGTGAAGGAAATACTAAAGAAGAAGCCATAGCAAACATAAAGGAAGCTATCGAGCTATATCTTGAACCAGTTGAGGACGATCTTACTTTTTCTCCGGAACATGAGATCACGGAAATCGCTATATGACAAAGGTGCCCAGTTTAGGATATGAAAAGGTAGTCAAAGCCTTGCAACGAGATGGATGGGTGGTTGTGCGACAAAGGGGAAGCCATATCCGACTCCAGAAACGCTTGAAAGACGAGATCCTTAAATTGACCATACCTGCACACCATCCCATTAAACGGTCTACCCTATCCCATATCCTGAAACAGGCTCGGCTTTCCGTCGATAGATTCATTGAGTTAGTGTGAAATATGACACTTATAAGGCCTCCGGGTATCAAAGAAAACAAGCTCTCAGCAATCGGCGTTAAAGGTTCAGCTTGATTACATTATCGGATGTGCTACTCAACAAATCTCAGGTCGGTGTTGTATCATGTGGCTTCCTGCATTCTATGGGTCATGGTTTGTGGTTAACCCTGAGATTACCATATTTGGGCCTGCCTGATGGCAGACGGCAGACAGGGAGGAGGCCTTAAATAGTATCAAAGCACTTCACCTGACCGCTATTCCGCTGGCGCTCCATAGCGTCAGGTGAGTTTTTACGTTATGTGTATGGATTATGACCGGTAACAAGACATATCGCTTACGCATCCTTCTGACCGTTCTTTGTGGGATTTTGGCCTTTTGTTCCTTCGCTCTTCCTCCGAACCCTCAGACAGTCACGGTTAAAGTTTCAGCCGACAAGACGATTTCCACGACACATGAAAACGGTTCTAAGTTTTTCGAGTGGATTGGACTTCTTCTCCTTGCGCTCTGTGTTTGGATCTGGCGTCCCGAGTTGCGACTGACGGGGTTCGGCCCCTTTTCCGGTGTGCCACTTGAACAACAAACACCTGAGGATTACCACAAAGACGACGCAGGAAGGGCGGATGTTCCCGGGGATATGCCCTCCGCGATCATGGAAGTGGCGAAAGAGGAGTTTGAGGCCAGAAAACAAAGGATAATGGATCTATTTCAGGATCACCACGCGCTCAATCTCTCAACCGTTGCTCGCAACCTTGGAGTCTCGAATCAAACAGCGAAAGCACTCCTTTTCACATTGATGAAAGAAGGCAACGTGCGTTGTGACGGATTTCCCAAATCAGCTCTTTATACGCTTGCATCCTCACCAGAGAATCTGGCAATTGACCGCGTGCGAGAATTGATCGAGAAAGAGCACATCATCCGCTCTGAAAGACGTTTTGTTAGAGTAAAGCGAAGATTTCAAATTGATGGCGTAATCGAAGCTGACGGGATTACTTTCTTAGTGGAAGTTAAGTATGTGAGATCTGCATTCGATCCTTCGAGACTTTATGATTGGTTAACAGTGCTGCTCCAAATTGGGCGTGAGTTCGGAGCCGAAAGATTAGTCATTTATTTGGTCTTAGTTGTATTTGACAAAGCTCTATTTGAATCTGTAAAGGCCCAGGTCAAACAAATAACTTACGATACATCCCCCATAGATACAAGAATTCTGGTCTTCTCGAATGAAGAACTTGCGCAGCAAGCACAAAACCAGCAGCTGCACAAGCACCGCTCGTAACCCCGCGGTCTGTGAGCTGCTGCGTTATGAGATACTCCTACAACAATGCGTAAAATGGGGATTATGATTTGAACCAGTTCTTTGACCGATTGCGGGAACTAGGAAGGGAAGGAGATATTTAGATATCCGACCACGGATATGAGGAGCTGGCTGAAGATGGAATAGCTGTACTAGAAGTGATTGAGGGTATTCATGATGCTATTATCGTAGAGGAATGCCCCGATTACCCGGATGATCCTTGTATCCAACTACTGCAAAAAGACCGCGCAGCAGAACCCATCCATGTTGTGTGGGGTATCCCTAAAGGGTATAATAAACCAGCAGTTTTGGTTACAGCTTACAGGCCAAATCCAGAACGTTGGCATAACAATTTTATGAAGAGGCGATAAATGAGAAAGCGTAAAAAGACAAAATATATTCATGAAGGGCGATATGTAGCTGAAATAGAGGTTGAGCTGATTGAGGATGATACTGGATGGTCTCCCTACCTCAGCGTAGAGGATGCTTACAAATTGGACGATGTAAGAGATGCACTCCGCCAGGGCGACCTAGAATCGGCTGCACGATATGGACGAGTCTATGAGCTACGTCCAGTAGCACATCAGTGATCTCATAACAAGCGGCTGAAGACGGACTGGCAAATTCGCTCCGCTCCTTTGCCAGCCGCTTAGCCGCCCAGTTAGCTGGAGTCAAAATGGAAACTTTGAATAAGAAAGACAATAAAAATAGTTGGAAACCGACTACGCTCAGAACATTCGCTGTGGTCGCATTTTTTTGGACAGCTATTATCCTTTTTTTTGGATTTAGCGCGAATAGTTGGGTAAAGGACAAGACCTTTCGATTGACCCTCGAACAAGCCCGCGCTCTGTTTCAAATGATAGTGGATACGAGGTACTGGAATGCCTCTCATGGGGTTATATATGCTCCCGTAACCCCAAAAACACAACCTAATCCCTTTCTTGATGTCCCTAATAGAGACATAACTGCACAAAATGGGCAAAAATTGACAATGATTAATCCTGCTTACATGACACGTCAACTGTCTGAGATTGCCTCCAAGAGAAATAATGTAAAATTTCATATTACAAGCCAGAAGCCTATCCGACCGGCCAACAGACCATATTCTTGGGAAGAGAAGGCTCTACAGATTTTTACCAAAGAAAATGATGAGTATTTCGAATGGAATTCTTCAAAAACAGGCAAGAAATATTTTAGATATGTTGCACCACTCTGGACAGAGGACGCCTGTTTGAAGTGTCATGCCAAACAAGGATATAAACTGGGAGATCTAAGAGGTGCAATCAGTGTGTCTATTCCCTGTAGCACAATTCTGTCCACGACAGAAAACACTATAAGGAAATTAGATTTGATTTTTCTTGCAATTTGGCTTTTGGGAATCTTGAGTATTTATATTTCATATAAGAGGACTGCGAGTGATTTGACAAAACTTCAAACTGCACTTGCTGAAATACATACGCTCAGGGGGATCATACCAATCTGTTCTTCATGTAAAAAAATTCGCACAGACTCTGGTGTTTGGGAGCAAATCGAGGTGTATATACGTGACCATTCAGGTGCTGACTTTTCTCATGGCATTTGTCCGGACTGTATGAAAAAATTGTATCCAGATTATGTAGACAAAAAAAATGATGA
>QMLZ01000353.1 GCA_003646995.1 Deltaproteobacteria bacterium
GGAAACGGATTTGCACTACCACCGGGAAAAGGTTATTCAATTTTGGTGGCGGGTGGAATAGGTATCGCCCCTCTGGTTTTCCTCTCGCGGCAGGTCAAGAGCTTTAAGACATCTTTACTGCTGGGCGCAAGGACAAAAGATGAGCTGGTCCCTGTTAATGGGCTCGTCCCGGAGGGGTTGGAGATCAGTACTGCAACAGAAGACGGGTCAATGGGCCGTCGCGGTCTTGTAACAGGACTGCTGCAAAATGTGCTGGGTGATGTTAAGGTTGAGCAGACAATGGTATACGCCTGTGGGCCATGGCCCATGTTGAGGGAGGTGAGCAGGATTTGTTCGGCCAGAGGAATCCCATGCCAAGTGTCTCTGGAGACCGCCATGGCCTGTGGAGTGGGAGCATGCCTAGGGTGCGTGGTGCGTGGCAAGGGCAATGGGAATAAATATTACCGCGTGTGCAAAGACGGCCCAGTATTTAATGCTGAGAAAATTGACTGGGATATTCAATGAAACGTATGGAGCCAGACCTGAGCATCTCGTTAGGTCCTTTGAAACTTAAAAACCCTGTGATCGCTGCTTCAGGAACCTTTGGGTATGGCGACGAATACCTCGAAATGGTGGACCCAAACCTGCTTGGGGGAATAGTACTGAAGGGGGTCTCTATTAGGCCCCGCGAGGGCAACGCCCCTCCAAGGATAGTGGAAACCCCCAGTGGGATGCTCAACGCAATAGGTCTGGAGAATATAGGCGTTGAGCAGCTTATCAGGGATAAGATCCCTTGGTTGGAAACCTTGGATACCGTGGTTATTGCCAACATCTATGGGCACAGTATCTCCGAATACGGAGAGGTGGCTTCGGCCCTCAAAGGGGTCCGTGGCATTCATGCACTGGAAGTCAACATATCCTGCCCAAACGTGGAGATGGGGGGAATGGTCTTTGGGACTGATCCTGGCGTGGCAGCCAGAGTAACCGAAACCGTGCTTAAGAACACTGACAAGCCGGTTATCGTGAAACTGTCTCCCAATGTTACCGACATTGCTGAGGTCGCCCGTGCGGTGGAGTCAGCAGGGGCTCATTCCATTTCCCTGATAAATACCTTGACCGGTATGTCTATCGATGTGGAACACAGGCGGCCACACTTGGCCAATATCTCTGGAGGGCTTTCCGGTCCGGCCATCAGACCGGTTGCGGTTTACATGGTCTATCAGGTGACTCGTTCAGTCCGTATTCCGGTTGTTGGGATAGGTGGAATAATGGATGCGCGCGACGCCCTTGAATTTCTGATTGCAGGTGCAACCGCGGTGCAAGTGGGCACGGCCAATTTTGTTAATCCCCGCGCCACAGTGGATATGATTGAGGGCTTGAGGCAGTATTGCCTGCAGAAGGGAATACGGAGGCTTGTGGAACTGGTGGGCAGCTTGCGCACATAGTCCCGGTTAGAGACCGGGCCATTGCCTTTCCGCAGCCAGGGTAATAACGGCACATGGAGGTTCAGTTACACTATGGGACAAAAAGCACTTACCAAAAAACAAATAAGATCTCTTCGGGAGAGGTTAAGCTATGCTCCCCGCCTAGTATGGGACGCAATAGACCGGGCCGAGAAGAAGAAGGCCTTGGCATACAGTGAAGATTACAAGTCATTCCTGGATTCGGCAAAGACGGAGCGGGAGGCTGTGAGGTTCATACGACGCGAAGCCCTAAGAAATGGGTTTAAAGGGGATGTCAAGGCTGGCTCTGGCTCGCCGTTTATCTGGATTTTTCACGACAAAGCAATAGCCTTGGCAAGGCCCGGCAAGATCGCGCTGGACAAAGGTTTACATCTGGTGGTTTCTCACATCGACGCTCCAAGGCTGGATCTCAAGCAGAAGCCCTTGTACGAGGAAGTGGATTTGGCCTTTTTCAAAACTCATTACTATGGCGGCATCAAGAAGTACCAATGGCTTGCAAGGCCCCTTGCAATCCACGGCAGGGTTGTGAAAGGCGATGGATCTGTGGTGGATATTGCAGTAGGAGAGGGGGAGAATGACCCTGTTTTTACAGTGCTTGATCTCCTTCCACATTTGGCTCGCAAGGCACAGTACAGCAAGAAGCTTGGTGAGGCTATAGAAGGGGAGAAATTGAATGTTTTGGTAGGGAGCCTTCCCTTGGGAGACAAGGACACAAAGGATCGTTTCAAGCTGGCTGTATTGCAATACCTCAGTGAGACCTATGGCATGGTGGAGGAGGATTTCATCAGTGCCGAGTTGGAGGTGGTCCCGGCAGGTAGGGCACGGGACGTGGGCTGGGATAGGGCGCTCATCGGCGCCTACGGCCATGATGATAGATCGTGCGCCTTTGCCGCCCTGAAGGCTATCATGGATGTATCAAGGCCTGAAAAAAGTGCAATCGCTTTGTTTGTCGACAAGGAGGAGATCGGTAGTGATGGGGCCACGGGTGCAAAGTCCAAGTTTCTTGAAGCTATTCTATACAATTTAATGCTATCCATCGGGATGGAGCCAAGCACGAGGGCGGCGTATGAGATCTTGACCAAATCGAGGGCCCTTTCCGGAGATGTGAACGGCGCCCTGGACCCTGATTATCAAGATGTACATGAAAAGCGGAATGCGGCGAGAATGGGATACGGGGTGTGCCTTACAAAGTTCACTGGACATGGCGGCAAATACAATTCCAATGATGCCAGTGCGGAGTATGTGGGCTGGCTGAGGAATCTTTTTAACAAGGAAAAGGTGGTTTGGCAGACGGGGGAGCTGGGCAAGGTTGATGAAGGGGGAGGTGGCACGGTTGCCAAGTTTTTGGCAGTCTATGGTATGCAGGTTATAGACTGTGGGCCGGCGGTCCTGTCAATGCACTCCCCCTTTGAGATAGCGCACAAAGGTGATTTGTACATGACGTACAAGGGATACAGGGTGTTTTTCCAGGGGAAGCATTAAAACATCAGATATTGAGAGCCTCCTGAAACCCTTCCTTTATTGCCTCGGTAATCTTCCGGGGAGACTTTGCGTCGCCGATAGTAATTACAGGGATGCCGGAGTCTTCAAGCCTTTTTGCAAGACTGTTTACAGATTGTGCCCCTACGGCCATTACCACCGTGTCGGCAGGTATCTTTTCTGTGCCCTGTTCTGTTTCCAACAAGACCGAGTCATCCTCTATTTGCACCAGCTTTGTCTTGGTGCGGAGTTGTACCCCGAGCAGCCTCAAACTTTTTAAAAGGGACCAACGAGCCGTATTTCCTACATTCTCTGCCAGGCGTGGGATCATATCGATTACCGTGATCCTCCTTCCAGGCTTGTGAAGCAGCGATGTGGCGAATTCAGGGTCTTCGGCCCCATGGAACATGATAAATGTGTATGTCTTGGGATCAATTATGTCCATATGGGCGATGAAAAGGGCTGTTTCACAACCCGTGGCATTTCCACCTACAACGACCACATTTCGGCCGATATCGTAGACCTTTTGGGAAAGTACATCCCAGGCCTCAACCACGTGGGATTTGTCACATCCAGGCACATCGATAGTTGTGGGAACTGCACCCGTGGCAACGACCACTACATCGGGCCTTTCCTGCTCAGCGTGTTTGGGGGTGAGCTCAGTTTGGAGTTGCACTCTTACCCCGCGATTCTTCATGCGCTGCTCCATGCTGTGAATGATCCTTTCAAATTCTTCCTTGCCAGGAGGGGTCTTGGCAAGATTGACCTGTCCGCCTAGTACTGACTCCTTTTCATACAGA
>QMLZ01000354.1 GCA_003646995.1 Deltaproteobacteria bacterium
ACCAATAGAAACCAGGGGAAATCAAGGCGCGAAAGGGCAGCTAGTAGATTCCCCAAGCCTTTTTTGACAAAATCCATGGCAGGAAAAAGATAGCAGGTTGTCTCGGGCTCTATGCCTAAGGATTTACGTAGCTCCTGCCTCTTGTCTCGAACTGAGGGATTAAATGCCTTTTTATCAACCCCATTGTAGACCACATGGATACGCTCCGAAGATACACTATAATATCGTTGAACAAGCTCCTTGTCCAATTTGGAAATCGTTATTATGGCCTTGCTCCCTCTCCCTGAAAGCACTCCTCTTTCTAAGGCCACCAATGTGCGGTGCCTCAAACTCAACCTAGTCCACAGCCTCATGGCAGCAGAGCGATAATTATTAGCAATGCTATGGGCATGGAGTCTTTCAGTTAGACGATAGACATCCACCGGATAGGTCCTGCTTAAGGCGATTGATACGGCCTTAGGAAAGGTGCGTATCTTGTCCTGTGCCCTAGTGTGAAATGACCAGTTTTTAAGGGCAGAGCCCGCATTTATAGGCCTAATATACACAAACTCCACGATATCCAGAAGTTCATCCTCACATGATTCCCCTATCAATACAACCTCATGACCTAGCTCACTCAGGCACCTGCACAGATTGGCGCAATATCTCTCTGCACCGCCCTTGCCCCTGTCGCAGTGCCTTCGAATCACTATTACTTGCAGAATCCCCACACCTCCCCAAATACGCCAGATCTATCTAAGAGACGACTATCGTAGTGTTGGCATTATGCTGACGTCTTGAAAACTCTTTCTACAGCCTCCCAAACCTGCTCCACTTTAATAGTTGACATGCAGTAATTTTCGCCTAAAGGGCAATTTACGTTTTTGTGGCCACATGGTTTACAAGGAAAGTTAACAGATATTGCTGTATCATGTTTTCTCCTTGGGGCCCATGCCCGCGCGTCAGTAGGGCCAAATAGCGCTATCACTGGAGTATTAACGGCTGTTGCCACGTGAATTGGAGCAGAGTCATTACCCACAAGGCATATTGCCCCCTTTAACAAGGCGGGCAAATCGCGCAGCCCAAGCTCCCCTGCCAGATTGACAGCAGTATTCTGCATTTCGTTAAGAATTTGCCGTACGACTGGCCTGTCTTGCTCTCCACCTATGAATACTAAAGAGACACCATATCTATCCACGATGCGGTCGGCAAGTGCAGCAAAATTACGGGACGGCCAGCTCTTATACCAGCGCCTTGCTCCGGGGTATATTGCAATATATCCTTTTGTTACCTCAATATCGTACCGAGAAAGGATGCACCGAATCCTTTCCACGCTTTTATCACTAACCGCTAAAAAGGGATGTCTATCGATAATCGCTAGACCTAACTCCTCAGCTACCTTGAGATGATGATCTACCGTATGGATATGCCCGAAGTCAGAGTCAATTACTCGGGAGTATACGAACCTTTGAAGTAGGCGGTGTCTGTTTCTGAAGCCAATCCTCCACCGTGCCCCACTCAATCTGGAAAACAGCATGGATCGGTCGTTATTGGTAAGATCTATCACCAGGTCATAATCTTGCGCCCTTAACCTTCTTATAATCCTCAGGAATGAAGCGGCTCCTTTTTTCTTGTCGAAGCTATATACTAAGTTAATATGGGGTTGGTCCACCAGGATATCTGCAGCAACTTTACTGACCAGAAAATCAAGTGAGGCATTGGGTAGGGCGGCCTTAAGCGATGTCAAAAGCGGTGTAACTAACACCGCATCCCCTATATACCTCAACTTGATTAAGAGCACTTTCCGTATGTGACTAAGCTTTCCTGAATCTGACATTTTAAATAACTGTTGGAAGAATCTAATTTGCAGCGGAAATCTTTCCAGTCATCTTCAGCAGCCTTTCAGCTTCTGACAGGACCATCTCCACCGTTATTCCTTCCATGCACTCATGGCGCTCGCGGGGGCATTCATAGTAAGTGCACGGAGAACAACGGCAGGGATGTTTAAGAAGAGATACCAGGCAATCGTCCTTAGCGTAGGGTCTCCACTTATCAAACTCTCCTGCTCCAAAAAGGCCAATAAGGGGGGTTCCCACAGCTGCTGCGATATGCATAGGTCCTGAATCAACTGTAATTACCAAATCTGCCTTACTAAACAGATATGCCAAGCCTGTCACGTTCGTTTTACCAGTCAAGTTCTTTATAAAAGGGGCTACTTCCAATATTTTTTCATTAGTGTTTTTCTCATGATCACTTCCCGAAACAATTATCTTCGCACCATATTTTTCGTGAAGTACTAATGCCACTTTGCCGAACCGTTGGTAATTCCACATTTTGGCAGGTCTTTTAGTCCCAGGACTAATTACTACAACTAGGTCTTCATTTGAGATTCCGTTTTCTGCCAATACCGATTCAATATGATTCACTTCTTCCCTCGAATACCAATCCAATTCTATCGAAGGAAGATTTTTGGTGCTTCCCAATGTCTGTATTAGTTTCAAATTATTCTCGGCTTCTGATAGGCTATAATCATAGCTGACAGGGATTGAAATGAGGAATCTCAG
This sequence comes from Deltaproteobacteria bacterium, assembly GCA_003646995.1. The sequence continues at coordinate 2,544 of QMLZ01000354.1, forward strand.
TTTTTCTTTGATCATCTTCCCATATCTTCTTACCTCCTCAAACGCCACTATGACCTTGGCCCCCGAAAAAAGCGCCCAGGGCACCCTCCCTTGGTCTTGAGAGGATATAATATAGAGGTCAATACCTTTTTTTCGCAAGAGTCGAAAAAGGCGCAACTTGTCTCCGAGACTGCCCTTACCTACCTCGAGGATCCCATCGATAAACGGTGCCCCTTTGATTGTTTCGATCCCAGCCTTGTGCTTGCCCAAAAGCAATATCTCTGCCTCGGGGTATAATTCACGTAGCTTTGTCAATGACGGGATGAAGGCCACCATATCGCCTACATTTTGAAGCCTTGTGACAACAATAGAACGTGGATTCGCCAAAACCTTCTGAATCAGTTTGTTGTTCAGCCTACGTTCTGCTGAATCCCTTAACCCTTTTATTTTATTAGTAATTGCTACAGAAATGGCATACAGCAAATCGACTTTCCCCTCATTCAAACGGGCTTTAAGATCATTCTCTTTTGATCCTCAAAAGCCTAACCTTTCCAAATCCAGGGGTCTCCCAGGTTTGTACAGTTTCAAAAAAAATTCCCTTTTTCTTTTCAATCGTAACCAAATCCTGAGATGACCAATTTCCCTCATCATAAACAAAATACTCAATGCCCTGATCAATGGCCTTTTCAAGAGCACTAGTGTCACGGGGTTTTAGCCACAAACTAGAATCAAAGCACGGCGCGCCTTGATATGGAAGATTTGCATAAAAATGGACTAACTGCATCCGCCTCAGGGTCCCTGCAATCTGAACGGCTCTGGCCCCTCTTTCTTTCCTGGCGATGGCTTCACCTATCTTTTTCAATATAATATTATGATCAGAGCTGGCCTTCAATTCCTTGTAAACTCCAGGGGCTATTAGAAATATGCCGAGCAATAAAAGGATTACAGGCTGTTTCCAGCCAAATTTCCTAGAAACATACTTTAATACGGCTTCCACTCCAAAACCAGCAATAGGCAAGGTAGGTATCAGGAATAAGGCTATAAACCTGCTTTCCATTGCCCAGCCACTCAAGATCTGCACATAGAGGGCAAAAAAGGCCATTGCCCCAAGCAATAACAGGTATGCAAGCTCTTTTTGCTCTCTAAGTGCTTTCCGTATTAAAGGCAAACCAAAAATAAAAAATATAAATGCTGG
>QMLZ01000355.1 GCA_003646995.1 Deltaproteobacteria bacterium
AAAGGCCCAAACTGCACAACTATAGTTAGAACCACATGTAAGATTGTAAAGCTTATCTATACATTCTAAACCAGAAACACAACTCTTGTTTACAATACGCAATAATGTTCCATCTTTATACCAATGATAAGTTAAGATAAGCTCGTCACTAAAGTTGTCATAAGCTCTTGCTTTACAAACCAAATAAGTGGGTACAGTTAACATAGAACTAAACTCAGAGGAAGGAATAAGAGAAACATATCCTAAAGAAGGTGAAACATTGAATACAGGCCCATAACTAATCATAGGAACAAATTCATATGCTCTATATTCTCTTACCTCTGCTGGACGTACATTATAAATACTATAATGTGTTAGGTTAATAAAGGTGTTATTAAGGATAAAGATAGAATAACTATTGTCAAGTAAAATACCATGACCTGTCCTGTTAGTGAACAAATTGTCCTCTATACGACTATATTCAGAACCTCTTAAAACAATACCAAAGATGTCTTTGCTGAAAATGTTATGAGAAACTGTTAGATTAGATGAACTACTAACTATACCATAATTATTATCATTAAATATATTGTTAGAAATAACTAACATAGAAGATGCATTATCAATATTAATAGCACGATCAAAACCACTTAACTCCAGACCTCTAATACCTATAAACGAACTATTGTGGATAGTGATAAAGTCCCTATGACGAGAATAGTTAGGAGATATGATAGCACGATTACGACCACATACAGAAGAATAAAATGGACTACTAGAGTTAAGAATGCATGGACCTCCTACATCCAAACTAAAATTCTTAATACTAGAAATAAATAGAATACTACCCTTCCCTCTACTACTACCTAACCTATAAATACCAGGACATATATGGAGAGTAATGTTAGACACTAATTCTTGCCATTCATAATATGGCTCACCAGTGCTAGAGTTTATGCAGAGCATATATAAACGAGGATTACCACCTCTAACATCTGTGAGCTTGATCTCTACTGGATAGTGCCTTGAACTCATAAGATCATCACTATAAGAAGATAGGTCAAGACAACATGAAGCAGAGATAGGTAATAACTCAGGCAAAGCTTCACAATCACTAATAACTTTGCCAGTCTCATCTAAATATGGCAAATATACATAATGCATAGGATTAGAGCTAACTAAAGTTGTGTTTATGTAAGAACAATGTACACCCCAACGATTCAAACTAAGATCAACAGGTTGGACAGCGCTAGTAATGTTAAAGTTAATTGTATTAGCAAAGTAATTATCATGGATATTGTGCTCTAATAAAGATCCTATAATAATACCACTATATAAAGAATCACTAACTACACTATCATAAATATCAAACATTAATGGACCAGATAAGTCCAAGCCTATATCATTGGAAACTAAACTAGAGTTCTTAATTATAAGACGAGATACAACAGAGTCTGATTTAACACCTATATGATAATGACCTATGTTACAGTTCACAAGCTCTACACTAGTACTACCACCACTAGCATCACTACCAGTCAACAAGATGGCTATGCCATCATCTCCACCCAATAACATAGAACCTTGACAATCTAAACGCAAACTACCATCTATAACTATAGCAGGATTATCATGGCCTAATACCTCAAGATTATAAGTAGATGGACAAAGCTTAATCTCATTACCATAATCCCTGCTTGATAAATAGACAGGATAACCCTGAATAGATAAGCTATAAAGATCCAAACAACCACCATAGGAGCACACATATTTAGGCTCTCCGCCTATCCTCTCTAACCAAGGCACATAATCTACCTCACCTAAAATCTTATAATCAAATAACCTACAATCTCCTAATAAGACATTCATACTAGCATTTAAGTATGTGTTAGAGCTTATATAGAATCCTTGGTCTGATTGGAATACATTCCCATGAATTTCTGTACCCAAACTATCATAAACATCTATACCATAGTCAGAACCTTTAAATTCATTTGAGAAAATATTAATTCTAGTGCTATCTCTTATTTCAATGCTTATTGTTCTACCAGAAGTACAGTCAGGATCAACATAACAATTATTCTTGAATTGACACTTATCATTGCACACACCATCTTTATCACAATCATAATGGCAAGATGAGAAAGGTAAAGAAAGTAAACTCTCACTAAGCTCACCTCTATTAACCAACTCCTGATCAGGAACACTAGGAGGTAATGGAACTCCTGGAGGTTCTGAAGATATAAGGTTCTTATGTTCTAATTCATAACTTTTACCTAAACTTAAAATACTATCTTTTAATCCCTCCCCTGATTTCTCAGCTTCATAACTAAGATAAGCAGGAGATAATAGATTGTTGATAGAAGAATGAATCGCAACAATCAATCCTTTGATTATGTTATGAGCTCCTCCAAGAGTATTGATTATTGAGTTATCCTTACCTCCATATCCTTCGCTGATTTGACTAGCTCTATCAGAGTAAACAAATATCGCTTTACCACTAATCTTAGACACTGGTGGTAATGATTCATTCCAAGATTTATTATAGTATGGTGTAGACGGTGTAGATAGTCTTCTTGTAGCCATCTCTGTTGCCATAGCAGACAAAATTGATGAACTGGTAAGAGCACTTAGAGTATTAGAATAAATACTAATATTAGAGCTGTTTATAATCTCAATTGCTTTTTGTCTATACTTTATCTTACAATTCCTTATATAACTATTGTTAAGGCCACTAACAATAATACCTACATCAGAATGAGTTATAAGTGTGGAACCATCACAGTCTAAACTTGCGTTATTAATCATTATAATTCTATGGTCTAGTATGTATGTTCCTGGACATAATACTGTAGGAGAGGTTATAACAATTGAATCTGATGGCTCTGAAAGTAATGAAGATAAATCAAGACACCTCTTAGATGAGATTATAGTAGTATTGGCATATGACCACCCACCACATAAACTAGAATTACATAGTCTCGCAGCACAAATAATAAGATCACCAACATCAAAACTAGAGCTGTTTAAATAATCAGAATAGCAAGAAGAATTATAACATCTGTGCTCATCTAAAAGACTAATAGTGTAGTTAGTAATAGAAATATTATTCTTATACCATACTAACTCTATATAATAATCATAATAATTAAACAACGGGGCCATACAAGCCATATGAGGCAATCTAGCAATACATCTTAAATCTGTATCATTATAACTAGGTGTTGGTACAATACTCAAAGCTGTTAAGTTTAATGTTACTAATTCTGGCTTACATTTTAGTGATGTGCTAGCATTATACCAAGAAGAATATAAACCACTAACAGGATCATAAGCTCTAGCAATAACATCTATCTCTTTCACTCTATTAGATACTAAAGAAGTATAAGAATATGAAAAACTATCCATACAAACCCTATTATAGCTACAATGGATTGTCACATTTCTTATTACATCACTTCTGTTTGTACTCTTGGCTATATAAATAAGCTCTAAATCAACCTGACTAGTGTTTGCTCCAATTGTCTTAGGGGTCTTAATCATAAGACTAGACCGTATTGTCATATCTAAGTCATTACAAGTATAACCTAAACTTAAATTAGCTATATATGGAGGTAAGTACATAACTCTAGGAGTAGCACATTCAAGTTGAATTGAATCAGATAACACAGGTGAAGTTAAATTAGTAATTGGATTAAAGGCCTGAACTGCACAACTATAGTT
>QMLZ01000356.1 GCA_003646995.1 Deltaproteobacteria bacterium
TCACTATTTGTTCAGTGGACAGGGCAGGACACAACAATTGAAGAAGGTGAAGGATGGGGAATCTGGGTGTATGATGTCCAGTGGCGGAGAGAAGATGATACTCCAGGTGTCTGGACGGATTTAATTATGAGCACGACGGATACTGTTGACACTGTTACACCTCTTGAAAATGCTCATTGGTATTATTTCCGTGTTAGAGCGCACGACCTTGCTACAAATGTCGCGCCGTGGGATACGACATTTTACATCGTCGATGTGGAATCAGTATATACTGCGCTTACAAATTACACTCTCACCGTTCAAACGAGTTTTTCCCCTGGTAGTGTGTGGGTTGACGGAGCGGGTTATAGTTCGCCCTATACGGAGATTTTCGTCGGTTCTTCAACTCACAATATTGCCGTGCGCGAAACCGTTGTGGTGGGCGATTCAATTCGCTACATATTTACACAGTGGAATGATGGAGTAACTGATACTTCCCGTGATATTACCGCAGTTTCAGATACGACATTCACGGCGGAATACGATGTCCAGTATAGTTTTGTGTTGAACAATCCCGGTGGATATGACACGCCGGTTCCTGCTGCGGGAACATACTGGTATGATGCAGGAACGGAAGTTTCGGGATATATTACTACACCCGTTGTTTCGGTCGGGACTGATAGTCTTGCCATTTGTGTTGGATATACTGGAACCGGTTCTGCCCCTGCGATTGCGTCGGGCACGAGCTTCTGGTTTGTGATTGACCAGCCGTCGAGCATCACTTGGGATTGGGAAGTTGTTCCTTCAGACACAATTCTTTGCACTTTGTATGTATATTCTCACTACGGACACCCTATGCCGTCCGATACGACAATATATCCTTATGGAACAGTGATTTATGCCACTGTCGAGGAATCTACTTTCGCTTCAGGTTCCTGGCGTCATTGCACTGGTTGGCTTGGCGGCGGTTCTGTTATTCCCTCTTCTGGCGTAGGAAATTCCGTGAGTTTCCACATAACCGAGACCTCCTGGCTTGTGTGGTGCTGGGACGGCGATTGTGAACTTCCGCTCATTGTGGAAAATGATGGTATGTCCTACGACCCTGTGGATGGATATGATACTCCAGTTCCCACTGTGGGAGTTCATTGGTATTCTCCTGGGACAGACATAAATGCTTATGTTACGACCCCCGCAGATGGTATGCAATGCGTTGGATATTGGGGCAGTGGCTCCGTGCTAACAGCGGGGACTGAGACAAACTTCACATTCACAATCAACGAGCCAACATATATACACTGGCGATGGTTCGATGAGGATACGGAAATTGTGTGCTTAACGGTTTATTCCGAATACGATTCGCCAAATCCGCCTATGGGGACGAGTTGTTATCCTGTGGGAACGGTGATAAATGCGACTGTGGCTGAATCGACTTATGAAGGCGGTTCCTGGCATGTCTGCACGGGATATTGGGGCAGTGGTTCCGTGCCAACTGACACATCAGGAGGAGACCCCACTCCCTATGATATTTCATTTACGCTCAATCTAAATTCCCAGCTCGTGTGGATGTGGGACGGTGCGATACGATTCCCGCTTATCGTTCACAACGAAGGAACATCTGGTTCGGACCCCGATGGATATGACACACCAAATCCAACAGTTGGAATTCATTGGTATGATTATGGAACAGATGTCAATTGCTCGGTGACATCGCCTGCCGATGGTATGCAGTGCATAAGCCATCAGATTGTCTGGGCTGATTCCTCTGTTTCGGATACTTCGACGAGTTTCGATGTGGTAATTGAAGTTCCAACCGATGTATACTGGCACTGGGCAACGGAGGGAGCCACAATCGTATATCTCACAGTTTATTCACCATACGGCAATCCCGACCCACCACGAGGCGTAAACGCATATACCAGTGGAGATGTCGTCAGTGCCTGGGTGGAAGATTCCGTTTACGAAGATGGTGCCTGGCAATATAATTCAGGTTGGTTTGGCGGTGGAAGTGTCCCAACAAGTGGCGATTCGAATGAAGTTGATTTCACTATAACCACAAATTCCTGGATTGTGTGGCAGTGGAATGGAGATACACTCTGGCCCTTTGTTGTCGTGAGTCCACACGATACCCCTGTGCCTGGTGTGGGAACTCACTGGTATAACAACGGTGATACGATTAGCGGATATATAACAGACCCATCTGCGGATGGTTATTTCTGCGTCGGATTTGATGGATGGGGTGATTTGTGGGATGGTCCTTTCACTCACTTTGAGGATATGGTTATCACTCAACCTTCTGGCGTGAACTGGTTGTGGAACGATACGGCAAGCACGAAGATGGTTATCGTCAGCAAGGACCCTGTTGACGATACTTATGGGCTTATATACATCGACGGCGTCTGGATATCGTCTGCTGCGGAAACTGTCTATGTGCCTACCGGGACAATTCTTGAGATTGCAGTGTCAAATCCCGATTACTTTGCAGGCGGTGATTCGAGATATATTTTCTCCCAGTGGAGCGATGCCACAACCGATACGAATAGGACGGAAGTGATAAATGTGAATTCCGAGTTTGTTGCAGAATATACTCTGGAACACAGAGTTGTCATTCAGAAGAATCCATCTGCCGATACGCTTGGCACGATATACGCCAATTCGGTGGCGTATGCTGGTTCTTCTTCTGTTGAATTATGGTGGGAAGATGGCACAAATCTTGATGTGGCGGTTTCTGAGCGGGATAGTTCTGCTGGAATAAGGTATATATTTGACCGGTGGGAAGACAGTTCCACCGATACCGCAAGAACTCTCAACATCACTTCGCCTACCACGGCAACTGCGTTCTACGATGTGCAGTATCTTGTGGTTATTCAGAAAAATCCTGCGGAACCCTATGGATGTATTTATGTTGAAGACACTGTTTATTGTGGAATTTCCGAATATGAATTCTGGGTGGACGGCGGCACTTCAATTCAGTTTGCCGTTACGCCGATGGATACGAGTATGGGTATGGATTCTATATACACATTCTCAGATTGGGCGGATGGTGGAACGGATACTCTGCATTCCCCTGTGACCATCAATTCTTCCGATACATTTACCGCGAATTATACCGGCGATGTTGCAACCCTGTGCATTTCAATATCTCAGCACGGCAGTCCTGTTGTTTATCCTGATTCCTGCTATTGGGAAGTGAACGGCGGCGATTCCGTCGATGTTGGCGGAACTTATGAGATGGTGAACACCGATATGATAACCATCCAAAACTGCGGTAATATATATCTGCAGGCACAATTATATATAGCAAGTGTCCGTGATGAATCAGGAATTCCATTGCCCTGGACGCCTGGTTACATTCAGGGGGATGACAAATTCGTCTTGAGAGCTCGATTTGAAACGACCTCATTCCCACCAACTGCGTATAATCCAAGCAAGGACTATGTAAAATCTACGCCCACAGATGCTACTCTACCCGGTGATACGCCATCTTCAATATTTGGTCCCGGAGGCGGAAAACTTGGACCAACACAGGAGGAATACCTGTACTTCCAGCTTCTTATGCCGACAAATTCGTCCGTATATGGATTGGGCATAATTCATGTTAGATTAAAGTACAAGGTGAGGTTGCACTAAAGTAGTGGGAAAATCATACGGATGTGCTATTTGCTTGCACTGAAAAAGTTCTTCCTGTGTGGAGTTGGCAGAAAAAATAGAGAAGAAAGAAAA
>QMLZ01000357.1 GCA_003646995.1 Deltaproteobacteria bacterium
CCCCGTAAAGCACATAAATTGGAGGCCACCAACGTGGTATCGCTGCACTTAAGGCCATCCACAGCGGTATTTGAGGGAAGCATTGAATAAGCTCCACTATCCGCTGCAGCAAGAGGTCCATTACGCCGGAGTAATACCCTGAGATAGCTCCCACGAGGGAGCCTACCACCGTACTGATGAACCCACCTAGCAACGCCACCAAGATAGATATCCTCCCTCCCCGAATTATCCGGCTTAGGAGATCCCTCCCTTGGCTATCGGTGCCAAGAAGGAAGATAGTCCCACCTTTTTCTATTCCAAACAGGTGTAGATCGGATTTAAAAACACCAAAGAGTTTATATTTCCAACTATGAACGAAAAATCGGACCCGATACTTCTTTGAAGTATTCTCCGTATATTTTAGCGTATAAGTCTCAGGGTTCATGCCCCTTTCCAACTTGTAGGTGAAAGGTAGAAAGTGAAACCGGCCTTGCTGGTCAAAAAAGTGGATCCTTTGAGGTGGAACATAGGCTTTACTAAACCTTATCTCATTGTAGTCATAGGGTTCGAAAAAGGGCGCGAATAAAGTCACTAGAAGCAGTATCCCCACTATCAACATGCCCACCTGGGCAAGCCGATTCCTTTTGAATTTCCTCCAGGTCAAAGCTAGCTGGGACTGCGAACTCAGCTTTCTTTTCATGTCTTTATTCCCATTCTTTTTAGAATTACTCATATCTTACTCTGGGATCAATCCAGGCGAGAAGCAGATCGGCCAAAATGTTACCGATCACTAAAGCAATGGCAACCAGGAATAAAAAGGAACCGGCCAAATAAGTATCCTGGCTGATTAGCGCATTGTAAAACATCGGGCCGGCCGTCGGCAGAGACAAGACAATACCTACCACAACTGTTCCTTGAATAAGCCAAGGCAGAGTCATTCCAAGATACATTATTATTGGTTGAATGGCATTTGCTACAGCGTGTTTATAAATGACCATTGACTCCCTTAACCCCTTTGCTCTAGCAGTTTGTATATATGGTTCCCTCAATACATCAAGCAAGTTGCCCCTCATTATTCGCATGTTTCTGGCAATACCTGCTGTCCCAACTGCTACCACGGGCACCCAGATGTGTTTCAAGAGGTCCACAAATTTGGCCCAGCTCCAAGGCTCCGCTGCTAATGCAGGTGAAAACAACCCCCCCACATGTGAAACTCCTCCCCAAAATACCAGGATATATATTAATGCCAATGCTAAGAAGAAATTAGGTATAGACAGTCCAAGGAAAGCAAATACAGTAAAGATGTAATCGCTGATGCTGTACTGATTAACTGCTGAATATATCCCAATTAGGACTCCTCCTATAACGGAAATCATATGGCATAAGAGGGCTATCAGAAAGGTCCAACCCATCCGTCTCCAAATTATCCTGGACACAGGCTTTCTATATTGAAAGGAGTAACCAAGATCCCCGTGGAGTATGCCAAATACCCATTTCCCGTAGCGGAGAAAGAAAGGTTTATCCAGGCCATATGTTTCCCTTAGCTGGCTGGCAATTTTTAAAGCCTCCTCTCTTGACAACCCCCCCTGTGACTGCAGTCGGTTTATAACAGTAGTCATATAATCTCCAGGGGGAGCGTTTATGACAGCGAAAGAAACGAGGGTGATAAGCACCAGTAAAGGCAGTGCGCTTACAACACGTCTAACTAAATATGCGAACATACATATCTCCACGGTGATAATAAGACCGGCTCCAGTTAACACCGGGGCCGGTCTTTCCGTTCCGCTTTACTTTTCCCTTACTTTTCCCCCTCAACCCAGCTATAGTCTTCTGAAGTGGGAATAAGGTCACTGTATTTTGATGCAATCTGTTGCTCTTTAGGCGTCCAAACCATTAAATTAGGTGTACTGTTGATGGTCCACTGGTAGAGATGGACAGGCGCATCGTCGGGTATATTCCGGAAGCGTTTGGCTATTCCGAGCCCTCTTCTTGCCTGATAGATCGGGATTGTGTAAAGGTTGTCAGTGGCAAGACGCTGGATCTCCCTGAAGATCTCTTTTCGCTTAGCGGCTGACTCTTCTGTGGCAGATGACTTCAACAGCTCTACGATCCGTTGTTCGAAGGGGAAAAGCTCTCTCTGTCCACCGGGGCCTGCTATGTGCCACCGTGGGGCTGTATCAGAGATTGGTCCTATTCTCTCAGGGTTCTGGAAAGGAGTTGCGAGCCAATCCACACGCTCAATTGCCATGTCGAAATCTCCAGCATTTAATTTTGAACGATACACAGGTTCTTTAAGCACCTTGGCACGCAGATCAATTCCTACCCCCCGGAATAGAGAGACAAGAGGGTCAAGCATCGCCACTGAGGCTGCCTCATCTTCGGATGCTATAACTTCTATAACAAGCTCCTTTCCTGCAAGAGGCGTATCCTCCGGCCAGTTTAAGATCCCATCCCCGTTGGTATCCTTAAACCCTAGGTCGGCTAGCAGCTCTTTTGTTTTATCAGGATCATAGGGATATTTGACAACATCTTCTTCTTCATACATGGGCGAACCGCACGGATACAGTCCATACCAAGGCTTTGTGAACGGTCCGGGAAAGGCGATTTTTGCTATCCCTTCCCGGTCGATGGCGTGAGATATTGCCTCCCGGAACTCCTTCTTTCTAAATAACTCTCGTAATGCTTTATCCCGGTCAGAATGAACACCAGCGTAAAGCGATAGGTTTGGGTAGATTTCGTAGCCGAGATAGAAATCCTCCCAGCTGATTCTGAAATGGGCGCCCGGTTCTTGTGCCACTTTAAGGGCCATAGAATATATTTGGGGATTTTCCAGGTTGGTCCTGTCCCCGCTCCCTGCCAGGAGATTTACCGTTCTCATCATCCCAGAGTGTGCCTCTGAAAACCAGACTTCATCTAGGTAGGGCAACTGATTGCCTTCCTCATCCACTTGCCAGAAGTATGGGTTCCTCACAAGAATCATTATCTGATCCGGCTTGTAAAGAACAGGTACAAATGGGCCTAGAACAACGGGAGGTAGTTTTTCAGGCGGAGTGCAGTTTATGTACTCATCATAAGTCATATTAGGATTATACTTAGGATGGTATTTTTTGTAAACATGGGCGGGACCAACTGAGAACTCCGGGAAGTCCATGTGGAAAAAGGCCGCTATCGGACGTGACACGCCAAAGTGCCATTTGATCGTGTACTTGTCGACCTTCTCAAGTTCAGTTACTTTACCTCCGTATGTCCACACTCCCTTGCTGGCCCAGCTAGGTACGTGATCATCCAGTATGTTATCGTAGTAGGTAAACAGCACATCATCAGCGGTGAACTCTACCCCATCTGACCATTTAACCCCCTCCATTAGATGCATGGTGAGGGTTTTTCCATCCTCAGACCACTCCCAACTTTTCGCCAAGTTTGGCAGAGGCTCAGGCTCCTTTTGCATCCACATTGGCCCATCGTTTATCAAGGCTTCATGAGTCATCTGGCTTATTCCAAAATATCCTTGGGCCTGTCCAGCCGCCCAGTTCCATCCCTCTGGTGGAATTGCAAATGTATCCCTCCATACCCCTCCAGATACTCCTATCCCATCGACCATCATAGGCTTTTTCACTACCTTCGGTGTTTTTGGCAATCTCTGGTCCACAGGCGGCAGTTTACCCGCTTCAACTAACTTGGCCAATGCCGGAGCTTC
>QMLZ01000358.1 GCA_003646995.1 Deltaproteobacteria bacterium
ATGAAACCCAACCATATTGTCATTACTTTGCTATCAATCGCTTTGCTCATCTCAATTGCGTTCAACTTCATCCTCTTCAAAAGAGGTGAACAGTATTATTTGCAACTGAACGCTACTCGATTAGACCCGTTGGGTCTGGGTTTTTACCCCACGGGCACTGACCAGCACTCTAACTCCACTATGCAGAAAAAAGTCGTTTTCTTTGGCGATTCCAGAGCATCGAATTGGACATTTCCAGCAGGTCTTGATCAGTTTCAGTTCATTGACCGAGGCATTGGCGCTCAGACCTCAGTGCAAGTCCTCGAACGATTCGACGACCACATTGTACCTTTGCAGCCCCAGGTTATCATTGTGCAGGTTGGTATCAATGATTTGAAAACCATTCCTATCTTTCCAGACCAAAAAGCGTCAATCATTGCTAATTGCCAGGCTAACATCGAGGAGATTGTCTCCCGATCCCTAGACCTTGATGCCACCGTCATTTTGACCACGATTTTCCCACTTGGCGAAGTGCCGCTGGAGCGGAAGCTCTTTTGGTCAGCGGAGATGGCCGAGGCGATTGGGGAAATAAACGCTTCTATCTATTCTCTTGAGGGAGACAACGTCATTGTCTTCGATACCGCCCCAATATTGGCTAATGAGAAAGGCATAGTTCAACCGGAATACAGCAGAGATTTGTTGCATCTTACTGAGGCCGGCTATGACGCTCTCAACGAAGAACTCATGCATATTTTGACAACGTTAGAACCATAAGGCAGATCATTGGAAAGGCAACATTCCACTCTCGTGTGCCAGGTCAGGCGCAGAGACGTAGTTCTTGAAGACTAACGGCAAGTAGGCATAAAAAGACGGCAGTGTATTAGAAACCGTGATCGAAGCCATGCCTGTTTGAGGGGTGACGACTTCAGTGCTGGTGACGGCGGCAGTGTTGAGAATGACCGTGCCTCTGGCCAGACCGCTGTCCACGGTGACCGGGAAGGTGAGGGTGATGCACACTCCGACGGTGATGGTCAGCCCACTAACCAGGGTAGGTAAATCACCAGCGTTCTGGGCCAGCATGGCGCCCGGCTGCGGCGGATACAGCATCACCGGCCCGGCAAAAGTGAGACCACTGGGCAAGGTGTCAGAAATGAGAGCATTGGTAGCGCTGACCAAGCCGCTGTTGTTGATGACCAGGGTGTAGGTGATGCGTTGGCCCGGGTAGGGGGTGTCCTCGTCCGCGTTCTTGTTCGGGGTGAGGTAGGGGGCGGTTTCATACGCGCCCATGTCTACGATGGGGGCGGACCCGTTGCCAGTGTCAGCCCGGGAAAGTACATTGGCGAAGCGGGGAAAACCTGCCAAACAAAAAGGGATGAGTTCGTCCGTGTTGCCATCGCCGTCCAGGTCGGCGGTGTCGGCGGGAACGGCGGTGTTATCCCCGGCATCAATGGCGGGGGAGATGGGCTGCAGACGTAAGTCGCCATAGTCGTCATCGGCCGTACCCCACGTGCCATCGGCGCCGGGGCTGGGATCGCGGACGAATTGCGGGTTGTCGCTGATGTTACCGCTGCCAGCGTATCCGTCCTGGACGAGGCTGTAAGTGACTGTGGGCGTACTGCTGTCGTTGTAAATCTGGGAGCCGGCGGGCGCAATGTTGCCCCAAAAGATGCTGTTGGTCACCGTCGGATTGCTGCCGTCAAAGTTGTACATCCCGCCACCAGCGTCATCGGCGGAATTACTGCTGAAGGTGACGTTCGTCAGCGTTGGATTGCTGTTGTGGTTGAACATCCCGCCGCCGTAGCGGGCGCTACCGCCGCTGGCGGTGTTGCCGATAAAGATGACATCCGTTAGTGTCGGGTTACTGTTGGAATTGTACATCCCACCGCCGTTGTTGGGGACGGCATTGCCGTGGAAGGTCACGTTCGTCAGGATGGGACTGCTATAGCTGCCGTTAAACATCCCACCGCCTTGGATGGCGAAGTTTCTGTTGAAAGTGGCGTCCGTCAGCATGGGGCTACTCCCATCGTTGCCCATCCCACCGCCGAGGGAACTAGAGGAATTGCCACTGAAGGTGACATTCGTCAGCGTTGGGCTACTGCTGAGGTTGTACATTCCGCCACCATTATTGATGGCGAAATTGCTACTGAAAGTGACATTCGTCAGCGTTGGACTGCCGTCGAGGTTATACATTCCGCCGCCGACGGTGTTGACAGTATCGCCGACATTGGCATTGCCGCCCGTGACGGTGAAACCGTCCAGCACGGCGGTGGCGTCCGTGCCGCTGCCTGTGACCACGTGGTAGCTGTTATCACCAGCATTGCCCTCGACGCCGATGTCGCCACTGAGAATCGTGACGTTGGCTTCCCAGTCCCGCTGGTCGCGGCTGATCTCGGTGCCGGCAAAGCCGCCGTAGAGGGCCACACCATTCTTTAATTGAAAGGTAGCGGTGCGGTCTGTCCCGGTGGTGGGCTTGTAGGTACCCGCTGCCACCCAGATTTCATCGCCAGAGGTGGCGACGCCCAGGGCGGTTTGCAGGTTGGTGTAGGCGTGAGCCCAGGAAGAGCCATCGTTGTCGCCGGTGGCATCGGCATCTACATAATAAATGACGCTGCTGCCCTGGGCCTGGGTCGCCCGGGACGGGCCGGCACCGAAAGACAAGATGGCGATGAGGAAAAGACGGAGTACTTGACCAAAGGCAACGTTTTTCACTGTTTAGTATCCTTTAACACAACACGAGGAACACCATGCGCATTTTGCTTTACACCGGCAAAGGTGGCGTCGGCAAGACCACCGTCTCGGCGGCGACGGCCCTGCGCTGCGCCGAGCTGGGCTATCGCACCGTGGTGGTCAGTACCGATGCGGCCCACAGCCTGGCCGACTCTTTCGATATGACTCTGGGGGCGGAGCCTACCCCTATTCTGCCTAACCTGTGGGGCCAGGAGATTGACGTCCTCCACCAGATGGAGAGGCATTGGGGCAGCCTCCAGCGCTACATGGCGACCGTGCTCTCCTGGCGTGGTCTGGAGGGCATCATCGCCGAGGAACTGACCGTGCTGCCCGGAATGGACGAACTGGCCAGCCTGTTGCAAATTGTGAATCTGCACGACACAGGCGACTACGACGTAATCATCATTGACTGCGCACCAACCGGAGCCACCCTGCAACTGCTCACCCTGCCCGAGGTGGGACGCTGGTACTTGATGAAAATCTTCCCCCTCGAAAAGAAGGCCGTCCAGGTCAGCCGCCCCCTGATACGGGCCGTGATAGACCTGCCCATGCCCGACGATGAGCTGTTCGACGCCATCGAAGAACTTATCGGCGAGCTGGACCGCATGAAGATGTTGCTCACCGACCCGCAGAAACCGTCCGTGCGGCTGGTACTCAACCCGGAGAAGATGGTCATCAAGGAAGCGCAGCGGGCGTTCACCTACCTGAACCTGTACGGCTACCGCACCGACGCCGTGATCTCCAACCGGCTGATCCCGCAGCAAGTGACCGACGGCTATTTCGCCGGCTGGAAAGACATCCAGGCTAGGTATGGCCGCCTCGTCGAGGAGGCCTTCGCCCCGCTGCCTGTCCTTACCGTGCCCCTCTTCGATCAGGAAGTGGTGGGCTGCGACATGCTGCGCCGCATGGCCGATGCCATCTACGGCGCGGACGACCCCACGCAACTGTA
>QMLZ01000359.1 GCA_003646995.1 Deltaproteobacteria bacterium
ATGCACTTGCTCGTTATGATGACCACACAAGGGATAATGCCCTGAAAAGCCAGGTGACCCGATTTATCAGGTCAGCAAAAAGTGCAAGCGCTGAAGAACACCCGTCGGTAGGTCTTGGCATTGATTACAGACTGGAGTCAAGGTCTATTATAGGCTTTGCGCTTGTATTGGATGACAAGGTAGTCCACATTTCCATATTCAAGAAGACAGGGACTGCAGGGACTAGCAGATCCAATTCTAGGATGCAGAGCTTCAGCCAGAGGAGAAGGAACAGGTTGGTTTAGGGCCCCATGGACTCTTGCGTTTTCGAATGATAAGGGAAGTGCTAAATCTTACTCGAAAAACTTCCGATGAATGGGAAGAAACTGTAGCTCATAGGCTCCAATGTTTTCTGAGGTACCCGCACAGCTATGAAAGGTCTGTGCTCTGTGCTGCTAACACCAATGGAGATTCGGATTCTATTGCTTGTATGGCAGGGGCCATAAGCGGCGCGTACCTTGGCATTAATGCGATTCCGTAATGTGGATAGAGAGGGTTGAAGAGGGGGGTTACTTGATTGCCATTGCCGCCAAACCGGCACACGTAAGGCAATCAGAGAGACAAATGAATGCTGCAGGAATCCACCTCAGCGTTTTCACTGTTTATACCTTCTGCTATCCCAATGCGAAGCATGGATTCTTGGCCAATACGCCCAAGGTGGCCTATTGGACAAATTTTGAGGAAATAGGTATAAGAATGGTGAATACCTTGAGAAATGTTTCAGTGAGACATAGGGCAAGAGTAGCTAGGTAAAGGTTTTGATTATCTTCTAAAAATTATGGTTATAAAAATCCTTCAGGAGAAACATGAATCCCCTGTCCACCATGGTTTTTTTGAAGGTATCAGAAACCAACCTAGAATAGGCTAACGAACTATTTTCTAAACTTTATATCCCTGTGTTCCAACGTAAGTATCCATAGTTCCTTTAGGTTCACATCATTCTCGAAAATGGATACACAATCAAAAGAAATTTTAGACTCTAACAAATCCACGGAGGTGAGCCCATGGCATCCAAAGAAAGGACCCGGAGTTACCCACCCAAGAACGGGGCCGTCTATGAAAGCCCTCCACTTGCCGTCAAAATAATTAGCATATTATCAGAAAAGGGGTATTTGCAGGGTTTGTTCTCCGACTTGGATCGAGTGTTAGCTCTTTATCTCCTTAGGGTAATGGGACATGAGGAGGCTCTTTCTTACTTGGATAAGAGAGAGCAAAGAATTGTTGCTTACCTTAAGTCAAAGAATTTCCTGGCTATTTTCAGAAAGTTTGCTCGACAAGAGGGCCCATGTCGCAACCTTCTGGAATTTTGGTATGGCAGCATTCTTGTCAAGGAAGGTGTACTTTCTCCAAACGAATTCCTTGACAAGGACCAAGTTCAAGACACGGAGACTAGTTTCGAGCGTTATATGAAATTCGCCAAGCAGTTCACAGGGACAGAGGAATTACTTCGAGCCTACCTGACTTTGTCTGCTCTTTTGACTGACGAATCTTTTCATGGGATTGTGGAAGAGTCTGACCTTGACCAGTTCCTTCGCAACTTCCAGCTCCTTTCTGCTTCTTTCTTGAACGAATTTTTGGATACATTGAAATCTAGATTTCATGAGGGACTATTTGGAGTCAAGTGTAGGATAGCAAAATTGTATGAGACCTTTGATAGTCTTTCCAAGGAATACGAAGCTGCTGCAAAGGAATTGGCTGGGCATGGAAAGATCCCCTCAAATCATCTTTTTCACAGAACCGAATCGGCGGCCACCGAATTTAACGCAATTAGAGAAAAAATTTTTAGAGTATGTAAAGCGTTAAAGGGTTTCCAGCATAAAGCAAGAGATTATGACACACTTGAAGATCTTGTTGGTCTAATTGAAGAAATAGAAAAATTTAGGGGAAAAAAGGCCATAGCTAAAAGAGAACGGGCGATGAGGATTTTAGAGACGGCTGAAAAGCTACATATAGATGGAGACCAGAAAGCCATTCCGGGCCTATTTTTCGAAAAGTTATTGGAAACCAAAAAAGAGCTAAAATCCAGCGAAAAGTTAGCGGAAGAACTCATTATCGGCAAGCACCCTATTTCGACTCTAATCAACTTGATTGAAGAGAACAAGGAGCCTTCTAAAACGATCCTTGGTAATTTATTGGAGAGTCTTAGCAATTATTGCGGTTCAGAGGCTGCTAACGCGTTATTTGCTAGTTTCATGAAAGGAGAACTAACCCTTGGCAAAGAGGAAAAATCACCAAGCGCCGGTCGTGAACTGAACGGCATGAAAAGACCAGATGATTCGAAGGATAAAAGTAAAGAACATCACGAGGGCGGCGAGTACAAGCATGACGTAGGAGAAGAACGACAGGAAGAGGAAAAACGTGTACTACCCAGTGAAAGTGGAGCAAGGAAACGGGTCGAAAAGCCAGAGCGTTGCCTCAAAACCATTAGTGAGGTTCTTCCTTCTCATAGCCCGGCCAGCTTGGCTCTGGAGTCAGGTGGTGATGTTGTGTGGAGGTCATTAATCTGGGCACTTGTTTATGAAGACGATTTGCCAGCCGCCTACTGGCTTGCCCAATCGCTTAAAGATAAAATCTGGTGTCCATGGCTATTAGCTGCGGTTCAAGGGGCTAGTTGGATAGTACCGGAGTCAGAAACTTTCATAAGCGATTTACTTGAAATCGCAAGGAACCACCAGCCGGGTGATGACGAAGTTCAGATGATATTGGGACTGTCGGCAGCCCTCAGGGCTTCTTTGGTTGCGCCGGCAAGCGGTATGATAGGTTGGTTACGGACACCGCCAAATCTCCCCCAACTCGGTAAGCTCACTGAGCCGGTAAGGAATTTTGCAAAACTAGGGTTTGCCATCAGCGCGGAGGATTTGGACGGGGTTTCGGGTGTAGACAACTTGCGCGGTTCCTTGGAAGAGGCCGCTGAAAACACGAAGCAATGGTTGAAAGATGCTAGGTCACGCCGCTTGCAATTTAAGACTGCTACCGAGGTATGGAGACGTCTTTTAAGCCCTGAAAACGAGCTTTACGAAATGTTAAACCTAATCGCCTCGAACGAACTTTCCAAGCTGGAACGGGTGGAAGAACTAAACTCCTTGCTGCGGGATAGAGAGTATATAGAGAAAAGAATAGATACCATAACAAGAGATATCTCAAAGCCAAAGCCTCGGAGAATTGTTGGTAGCCCACGAAATCATTTAAGACGCTGCATTGACGAGGCTCGTAACTTGGGGAGTAGGTGGTGTAACCTAGCCAGGCGCTACGCAGAATTAACGTCAAGAGGAAACTGGCTATACGAACAGGTTAGCAGACTGCGAGCCAGTGTTGAAGAAGCACTCTCTGAGTTGGCTGGCATTGTCCAAGAGGCAGTTGATCCTTCACAGCCTGCTCCATTTGCGGCGGCATTTGCTTGCCTTGCTAGATCTGTGAACCAGATTCTTTCTGACCTTGCGATTGGGAGAAAGCTTGAGTGTAAGATACCCTTGAACTCATGGCCTTGGATCACTGTAGACGCAACCGATCTCCAAGCTGGGATGTGTAGAAGACTCTTGTTAGCTCCAGAAATATCTTTCTCAGATGATGGTCAACCGAAAGATAAGTCTGACTCAATAACGAAAGC
>QMLZ01000360.1 GCA_003646995.1 Deltaproteobacteria bacterium
CATATACGGATTGATCAATAGTGTTATTCTGGCCCTCTATGCCGTGGGATTCAGCCTCACCTATGGAATCAGCGGGCTTGCCAACTTTGCACACGGTGCCCTCTACATCCTAAGTGGTTTTGCGGCCTGGACCTTCATTCACTCGCTAGGACTCCCATTTGCCATAGCCGCTCCTTTGGCCATATTGGTGACAGGAGTGGTGGGATTTCTCATTTATTGGGTGCTGTTGCTTAGGCTTAGAGGAATTGCTCTAGCAGAGCTTATCGTCACCTTTGCCGCGGGGGTGGCTATCCTTGAGTTACTCACATGGAAAGGATTCTACGGCATACGTTACAGCTTGCCGCTGTTTATCAGGGGAGGCGTAGAGATAGGCAGCGTGGCGATTGATTATCAGCGGCTTTTTGTCCTTATTGCTGGCATAGCCTTGGTGATACTACTGTGGCTCTTTGTTCATCATACCAGAATTGGGTTGGCCTTCAGGGCAATGGCACAAAATGAGAGAACAGCCCTTTCTGTTGGCATAGAGTCAGATTGGATAGGTTCTCTCAGCCTTGCGTTTGGTTCAGCATTGGCGGCCGTCGCTGCCATGGTAGTATTGCCACTCGGTGTGATGGAGTCCACAATTGGCTACGAGGTCTTGATATATGCTCTAGCCGTTGCCATAGTGGGAGGGCTGGAGAGCACCATGGGTATGGTAGTGGGGAGCTTTTTGATAGGGTATGGCCAGATCGCAGCAGCAAAATACATAGGGGCTAAATGGATGGTAATTGTTCCCCTTGCAGCTATTGTGATAGTCCTCGCAATAAGGCCTTCGGGAATCTTTGGGAAATACAAGGAATTAGAAGAAAGGGTTTAAGGTGGCCACCAGTGAGCAGTCATTACGTAGGAAAAGACTCGACAGGGGAATAAAGGCCAGAGCCGATACCATCTTTGCTGTTGCCTCTTACAGGGAAATCCTCTATCTGATGTTACCCCGGCTTGTGCCGGTTGGCCTGCTGCTTGTTATGCCCCTTCTATTGCAAGGCTACTGGAATAAGGTACTAGTCTATGCATGCATGTACGGGCTGCTCGCCCTGAGCTGGGACTTTCTCGCCTCGTGTGGGCTATTTTCCCTGGGGCAATCCCTCTTTTTTGGAATAGGGGCATATCTTGCAGGGGCAATGAATTATTATTTACACCTTCCACCGTTGGTAACACTCCCACTCGCAACAATCGCGGGAGGAATAGTAAGCGCATTGCTGCTTTCCCCTGTTATGAGGCTGCGGGGGGTCTATTTTGCGATGGTAACCCTCATGCTGCCGCTGCTGTTAATGAAGGTCATTGAGACGACAGGGGTCTTCGGGGGAACACATGGCCTTTCAGGCCTTTCGCCTCTACCCCATGATGCTTTTGCTGCGTATCTCGCGGTTATTGCATTCCTGCTCTGTATGTTTGCATTTCGTAGGATTATCAATTCTGATTATGGGCTGGTACTGATGGCTATCAGGGATGATGACCGGGCTGTGATGAGTGGAGCCATAAATATTTATTGGAGGAAAAGCCAGGCCTTGTTCATATCAGGGGCAGTCGGGGCCTTTGCAGGCGCACTCATGACACACCATTACCAGTTCCTAGGAATGTCCACCTTTGCACTGGATTATTCCATCCTTCCCGTGGCTGCAGTGGCACTGGGCGGACAGGGATCTTTTGCAGGTGCTGCCTTGGGAAGCATGATCCTTGTGCCTCTATCAGAGGCGCTCCGAGCATTGGGGGGACTCCGAATAGCTATCTATTGTATGGTGCTTATCGTGAGCATCATAGGGTTGCCTGAGGGAATATTCCATTTCCTGGAAAGAAAATATCATCAATTTGAAACCGTAAGTGAGGTCAAGTAGTATGTCCAGTGCCCCTTTTTTGAAAGTGGAGAAGCTGACCAAGCAATTCGGGGGAGTGCTTGCGGTAGATGATGTGAGCTTTGAACTCAATGAAGGGGAGTTTGTGGGCGTCATTGGGCCCAATGGGTCAGGAAAGACCACATTGGTAAACCTAATTACGGGATTTGTGCAGCCAACCAGCGGCAAGGTTTTATTCAAAGGTGAAAACATCACTGGAAAGATGCCTTATACAATAGCCGAAAAGGGTATAGCCAGGACCTTCCAGATGGTAAGGTTGTTTTATAATCTGCCGGCTTACAAGAACCTAATTATTCCTCTATGTTCTCGCAGGGTAAGGCGACTCCGAGGCGGAAAATACGGGGAAAAGGATGACGCAGCAATCGACCTGCTGGACGATATGGGGTTTGAAAGGGACTCCTTTGTTCCTTACAAGACAGAGGGAAGCCTGCCTCACGGTTATCTGAAAAGGCTGGATTTGGCAAGGGCTTTAGCGCTGCGTCCAGAACTCCTGATACTAGATGAGCTTTTCTCAGGCATGTCCATGTCGGAGGTGGCCAGCACCCTTCCACTCATAGAGAAATTCCACGAAGAGGGGCTCACCATAATCATGATAGAGCACCGACTCAAGGAGCTGTTCCGTGTAGTGGATAGGGTAATGGTGCTCAATTTTGGAGAGAAGATCGCGGATGGGCCTCCACACAAGGTAATGGACAGTAAGGCTGTGAAGTCTGCCTATCTGGGTATTGATGTTGAGGTGGAAAGTCCGTGAGGTGCACTGATGCTTGAACTTTCCAGTTTAATGGTTTTTTTCGAGAATGCCCTTGCACTGAATGACCTGAGTATCCAGGTGAACGAGGGAGAAATCGTGGCAGTGCTTGGATCCAACAGTGCTGGCAAGACCACTCTGATGAATGCCATCTCAGGGCTCATTGTGGACATGAAGCGCAAAGAGGACCGAAGGGGAGGGGTCAGGATTACGGTAATGGGAAGCCTCAAGTTCAAGGGGGAAGAGATTCTATACCTTAAGCCAAGTGAACGGGTAAAAAAGGGAATTGTTTTGAGCCAAGAGCGACATCCCATTTTCAGGGATAGTGATGTAGCTGAAAATCTGAAGATTGCTGGCTATCTAAGGAGTAGGAGAGAGGTAAAAGAAAGGATCTCACTCGTTTATGAGCTTTTTCCTGTATTGAAACATTTAAGGAAACGGCGTGCGGGATTGCTTAGTGGCGGGGAGCAGCAGATGCTTGCCATTGGCATCGCCTTTGTGGCAAAACCTCAGCTTCTGCTCATGGATGAACCATTGTTAGGTCTAAGCCCCTTATTGCAAGCGGACTTGGCCAATGCCATCAAGCGAATACGTGAGCAGGGCATCACGGTTCTTGTGACCGAACAATTTGGCAGACCCCTGATACCCATTGTGGACAGGGGATATGTGGTAGAGAATGGGATGCTAGTGTTTTCGGGTACACGAGTAGAACTTGCTGAGAACCCAGAGGTGAAGGCGGCCTATTTGGGAATGTGAGAGATTATCTTTGCTAAAAAGAGGTGTTGATAGAGAAGTGTTGAACTTGAAGGCTCAAAATATTTACTCATGCTTTGAGGAGGTTTCTAAGATCCATGGGGGGAGAACCGCAATCATCTATCTTGGAACAGAATATCCCTTTTCACAACTAAGAGAAATGGTATTGAAACTGGCCTCCTCCTTATATGAGATTGGTCTTAGACAGGGCGAACGAGCCCTTATTTATCTTTACAATGTGCCTCAAAATA
>QMLZ01000361.1 GCA_003646995.1 Deltaproteobacteria bacterium
ATAGTCGACATATTCTTGCCCTCTTGTTTTGCCCGCCATAACTAGTATTGCATTTGGATACCTCTCAAGGATCTCTGGGAAAATATCAATTATTACTTCAAAATTCTTAGAGGGCCTTATGTAACCAATTATCAAAATTACCTTCTTGTCCTCAGGCAAACCCAGCCTTCTTTTCGCGTCTGGTATGATCTCAATCTCCCTAGCCCCATGAGGAATAACCTTGATCCGGCCATGGAAGGGATCCGGTATCATACCTTTCAATGTGTCCAGTTGATATGGCTCGTGAACGATAACTCGATCGGAATTGGTGATCACGGCCTCCAGAATAGTTCTGTGGGCAGCATCCATATTTGTGTAGACCGTGTGAAGAGTGCTTACCACGGGTATGCCAAGCATCTTGAATTCCAAAATTAGTGGAACCACGGACACCCCAAGGTGTTTTCCGTAAAGACCGAACTCGTGCTGAATATGAACGATATCAGGGGTAAACCGGACCATGGTGGAAAAGGCCTTCTCTGCCAAGTCGCCGTCTTCGTAATCAAAAGCAGGGAAAACCTGCTGCCCTGTTCCCCCAATATGGGAGACTACGTAGATATCTGTCTGTTTAGCCCTCAGGGCATCAGTCAGGTATTGCGTGTATGTTGCAATCCCGCACTCAATCGGCGGATAAGTTGATACAAACCCAATCCTCACGCTATCGCCCCCTTTTTATGAGTTAAGAATTTTAGGGTCCGAAGTTCATTTCTATAGATTATTTACCAATCGGTTAAGCTGCTCATTGGAATACCTCATTTCCTTAACCAGGTACCTGAGGCTTGGGGAAATCCTCGAATAACCCCATCTGCACCTTCTTTCCACCTCTGCCAGGTCATGCCTTTGAAAGTAATATGGTAAGTTTACGTCGAAAAATGAAAGTGCGTCCGCATCGCGCAAGATATCAGCCTCTTCGTCGCCCCCTGTTTCATGTAACCGTACCATCCGCGCCACCTTGCCAATGGATTGCTCATCCCATCCACATTCCTGCATGATACTGCGTACAATATCAGCACTGTTCTTAGCATGCGCATCTTTAAAGGATTCATAATCAGGGAAATCCTCTCTGCGAACCTTTTTTTCTTCTATGGCCCTCTCGATATCATGTCCCAACGCAGCTATTTCCATCAGCACATCAGCTTCCGGCATAATCCTTTTCACCCATTTGAATGTGTTGAATCCATGCTCAAAGTCCTCTGGAACCGATGAATGTCTTAATACTTCAACTATTCGTCGCTTTGTACATTCATAAGGACTATCTTCTCGGATGGTCCTTTGACCAAACTCCATATAGGACCCAAACCCTCCGCACGTTTTCCAAGTTCATAATCACTGCCAGTAATACAAGCGTCCCTAAGGCCTGATTAAAGACTGCGCCTAGGAAAATGAGAAAAAGCCTTACGTCCCTTCCAAGGCGAAAGGTAACGGCCTTGCCCATGTGTTCCAGCTTCAAGTAAGCATCATATTTGTGAGCAGTATAGCTGTTTATGAGGCTCCCGGTAACTGAAAAAAATCCGGCCGCCATGGAACCTATGCCTCCTCCACACCACAAGAGGTGTAATGTTAGACCGAAAAGCAAGAGGGCATCTGCATAACGGTCCAGCACAGCATCAAACCAACCTCCAAATTCAGAAACTTGGTATTTCAATCGCGCCACTTCTCCGTCACATCCATCAAGAATAGAGGAAAGCTGTGTCAGGATTCCCCCCACAATCAGGGCTCCATAGCCTTTGACTGCATAGCTACATGCGGCCGCCAGTGCTACCGCAAAGGACAGCCAGGAGATTTGGTTTGCTGTCATTCTGGTGTTCACGAGTGACCGCGTAATTCTGAGGGAAATAGGGCGGTTGATATACCTTGATACGGGACCGTCTGTGGGTTTCTTCAGGGAGAAAAGCAAGGCCTTCTCGGCTTTTTTTAAGGAATAGGCATCGTCAATGTCGAACCATTTCTCCGGAGGTGCCCCTATAGCCTTCACCCGACCTTCAGCTGCCATGACTCGAATTCCGCCTGAAAGCGTGGTATCTCCCTTTTGCTCTGAAATCTTAAGTGCCTGAAATATCGCAGGGCTGCACAGGAAAAGTCCTGTGTCCACTCCGTCATATTGTCTGAGATCCTTGCCTATCTTGACAACCAACCCATCCTTTACCTGAACCTTTGTTGCCTCTTCCAGCTCCTCCCTTGAGAATTTATCTAGGCCGTAGTCAACTGAAACCGTTATCTCGCCATCCTTCACCTCTGTCCCAAGCAAGTTCTTAAAGGCGTTCTCAGGCAATAGGTGATCACACATAGTTAGGATAAAAGGTTCAGTCAAATGCGCTTCCGAGCAAAGAACCGATACACCGTTTTCCTTTTCCCACTGGGGATTCTCAATTAAAGTAAGGGAAAATTTTTCTCTTTCTTTCAGCTCCAGAAGAAATTTCCGAACCCGATCGCCCTCGTATC
The DNA here is from genome assembly GCA_003646995.1 of Deltaproteobacteria bacterium. Next base: position 2,479 of record QMLZ01000361.1, read on the forward strand.
CGGTGACTACGAGGAATTCGGTGATCCCGCTTGCTTTGGCCGTAAGGATCACTCTCTCTATAATGGGTAAACCCAGAACCGAAACAAGGGGCTTAGGAAGCCCCTTGTTGGATAACCTTGTGCCCTTCCCTGCTGCAAGGATAAGGCATTTCATTTCACATCACGCCTCTCGCTCACCTCGAATAAATTCCTCGGTCATCCGGTGGGCTTCGTCGTCCGTGTATTGTTTTGGAGGATGTTTCATGAAATAGGCCGATGGTGAATAAAGAATCCCGCCATTGCCCCTGTCAAGTGCGAGCTTCAGACAGCGAATTGCATCGATTACAACACCTCCGGAGTTTGGTGAATCCTCCACAGACAACCGCAACTCCAGATTCATGGGAATGTCCCCAAAAAGCTTCCCTTCCATCCGGATAAAACATATCTTGTTGTCCTTCTGCCACGCCACCCAGTCGCTGGGACCAATGTGAATGTTTTCGTTTTCCAGTCTGAGCTGTCCCAGTTGGGATTGCACTGCCTCGGTTTTGGACTCCTTCTTTGAAGCCAAGCGGCTCCGATCAAGCATATTCAAGAAATCCGTATTTCCACCCGTGTTTAGCTGGTATGTTCTCTCTAGCTTTACACCTCGGTTCCTAAAAAGATTGGTCAGCACCCTGTGGACAATTGTGGCGCCAAGCTGCGACTTTATGTCATCACCGATTATGGGAATGTTCTTTTCTTCAAACTTCCTCCCCCATTCTGGATTACTGGCGATAAAAACCGGCATGCAGTTGATGAATCCTACGCCTGCTTCCAATGCGCATTCAGCATAAAACTTCACGGCATTTTCGGAGCCAACGGGGAGGTAATTGAGCAGCATTTCCGCCTTGCAGTCAACCAGCTCCTTGACAATATCTTCCTTGGTCGCCTCTGGCATGTCGGCAGGAACAAAGGTATATTTATCATCATAGTTTTTCATATGATCCGCAACACCATCTAGGATACGCCCCATCCTGACCTTCACTCCTGTTGTGGGTATGTCTCGATAGATCGTTTTTGTACAGTTGGGGGGCTGGAAAATCGCCTCGGCAATGTCTCGACCTACTTTCCTTTTGTCAATGTCAAAAGCTGCTACTACCTCTATGTCTCCAGGCGTATAGCCTCCGATATCCCAATGCAT
>QMLZ01000362.1 GCA_003646995.1 Deltaproteobacteria bacterium
AGTGGTATCCTACGTTCAACAGACAGCCTCTAACTGTCCACACCCTGAAGGAGCTGGCGAATCAAGCCAAGATCACCGTGATTGAAGACTTCTCGGTCACCACGGCTGTCTCCTTCCGCTACAAAAAAAGAAAGCTCATCTACTTCAACCCTCACCAGCCCTATCAGCAGCAGGTCCTCTGCCTGGGACACGAGATAGGACATTTCCTTTTAGGCCATCACGACGCCTGGGAGTTGTATTTTAATCCTTTGTCTGTTCATAATTTGGGGTCGCGTCTTGAATTTGGCAATCTGGCTGGGAGACTCTCCGTTTCTTCAAACTCAGTAGGTGAGAACCAAGGGCAATAATTGGCTGAGCGGTCGTGTCTGAACCGCAGTATTACCATACACTTACCCCTTGGAGCGACCATTTTACACGTTGCTTTAAACTGGTCTTGACCATTTTCTAGTAAGGTGTAAATTAGCTACCATGAGCCTCTACCCAGTAATAGGCACATGGGCTTTCGCTCCCGAACTGTTGGGCAAAAGAATGTCATTCATCTCCGGTCCCAGGCAGGTGGGTAAAACCACCCTTGCCCTCCTTTTCCTGGAAAAGATGGGGCAAGGGGAACACTACTACAACTGGGACACCCTTGGCGTTCGCGGGGACTTCGCGAGAAATCCCTTGTTCTTTCTGGAGCGGATTCCCGAGCCTCCACCTCCGCCCATGGCGGGAGGTGAGCCCAGGTACTTGGTCGTATTCGACGAGTTCCACAAGCATCCTCAATGGAAAGAGCTTCTAAAAGGTTACTACGACGAGTTCGGCCACTTCATTAGATTCGTGGTTTGCGGAAGCGCTCGCCTTGATGTTTACAGAAAGGGAGGAGAAAGCCTGCTCGGGCGATACTTTCCCTTCAAGATGTTTCCCCTGGGCCCCAAGGATGTGGTGAAGGGTGAAAAATTCGATCGTGAGAAAGCATGGGTGCCCGGAGAAAGGGTAGAGCTCACTCAACCGCCCCCGGAGTTCAAAGAAGCTGTCTTTGCCCTTTACCGCCTGACGGGTTTCCCCGAACCTTTCCTGGAAGGTAGGGAAGATTTCTATCGACGGTGGCGAGGGGAGCACCTTTCCCTCCTCACCACCGAGGAGGTGAGGGATCTCTCCAGGATCTCCGACTTGATGCGTCTCCAGACCCTAGCTCTTCTCCTGCCGGAGAGAGTGGGCTCTCTGCTGAGCCTCAACAACCTGGCCAAAACTCTGTCTGTTGCCCATGCCACAGTCTCCACCTGGCTGGACGCCATGGAGCAGGTCTATCTCGTCTTCCGGGTTCCACCCTATTCCGCCAGGCTTTCCAGAGCGGTTAGAAAAGAGAAAAAGCTCTACTTCTGGGACTGGGGAGTCATAGAGGAGCCAGGAAAGAGATTTGAGAACTTTATTGCTGTTCAACTTAACAGGGCGGTCTCTGCGTGGACAGAGTGGGGAAAGGGCGCCTTTTCTCTATTCTTCCTCCGCACCAAGGAAGGCAAAGAGGTAGACTTTCTTGTGACCAGGGATGGGAAGCCAGCGATGCTGGTGGAGACCAAGGTCTCGGACGCCAGCCTCGACAAGAATCTTCTATACTTCAAAAATGCCCTGGAAGTGGATCTGGCCTTTCAGGTAGTGTTGGAAGGCGACTATATGCGTCAGGCGGCTCCTGGAGTGTTTGTGACGGATGCGGCCAGGTTTATGACGCTCATGGTGTGACTGCTGCCAGTGAAAACTCTGATCCCGGGTGCAGTGCCTCTCCGAAATTGGAAGGTGGATCAGGTACTACAACACCCAGAGGCCCCACCAGGCATTGGGGTACAAAGCACCTGTTGAGGTTTATGAAAATGCAGCGTAAATTGTCCAAAAAGTGGGGATCACCACACTGTCGCCCGCAACTTTCCGCTTCGCTTCGGTATCGCGCTCGGACAACAAGCGGGCATCTGTCTTCGCTATGCTCGAACTTCAGATACCCCTAAAACGTTAGTAGCCATTTCGCTTCTAAACAAAAGATAGGTACAGGAGAAGGGAAAGATGGAACCTATTTTTAAACCATTATACAAAGAAGAATTTAGACGTCGAATTGGGGACAGTTTTCCTGCTGTCTATTTGACTCTCATAAGTATAATCCAAGGCGTGGCTCTGGGGATCTTGGCTTCTAATACCTTTAGCTACATAAAAGACCCTCATCTTGCTGAATCTTGGACAAGATTCTTACCGTATTCTGTTATGTCCTTTATCAGCATTATAGTTGTATCGTACGAGTACACTTGGTTCATTGGTATTTTTAGATGGTCACCTGAGATTTGGGATACTATCATCCCTTTCGCTTTGGGAGCATCGGAAGTTGGACCTATGTTTTATCTTACAGATCCCCAAAGTTGGTGGTTACTGACCTCAGTATTTTGCTATGTTGGTGCTGGAGCCCTCTTTTACACGTTGTGGAATTGCAAGCAGTCAATATTTGGCACAAACGAGGCAGCATACCGTAGAACAAAGAACACTCTTAAATGGGATATATTGATTGTACTCGTGGCTGCTCTGAACTGCACTCTTGCATGGATATTATTGTCAAGGGAGATTTGGTATTTAGAGATATTGTTTTTTGTCTTCTCAATTGGTTGCGCGGTTGTTATAATATGTATAGGAGAAAAGTTTACGAATGGTTTACATAGGGACTTTGGCCTGACCAGATAGAGAATTCCACGATGCCCTCAATCAGCGTTGGATCAGGGGGTCATTGGATCAGGGGCTCTACCATTGAATTTTATTAGGGTAATAATCATGAATCCAGGGAGTAAGGTATGAATCTGGCAGGGGTGTGGCTGTTGGAGTCAGCGGCTTTGGCTGCTCCATCTGAAATGCCGCCCCCGCCTTTTTCATATCCAGGAAACGTCCACCGGGATGGTGCCGATCCACATGGATTGTGGCTCTGCTCAGTAGACGAGACGCCCTGGATAACCACACAAAGCCGCATCATACAGCCGCAATATAGCGCAAAAGTGTGATTTTCAAGGGCTTTGCCTCCTGTATCCCTATTGACAACAACCCCGAAGCATAAAATATACTAAATAGGTTAGAGCAACATGCGAGATGTTAGGCCATGTAAAAACAGGAGGTAAAGATGAAAGCCGAGTTTACTGCCATTATCGAAAAGGCACCGGAAGGAGGATATTGGGCAATATGTCCAGAGATACCTGGAGCCAATGGTCAAGGTGAGACAATTGAAGAAGCGAAAAACAGCCTTAAAGAGGCTATCGAGTTAATTTTGGAAGATCGTAGAGAAGATATTCTTCGTGGCTTACCCGAAGATGTGATCCGTGACAAGGTGCAGGTCGCATGAAACGTCGGGACCTGGAGCGAAAGCTCAGAATTGCCGGGTGCTATTTGAAAAGAGAGGGTAGGTCGCACTCTCTTTGGATAAACCCGAAGAATGGAGTTGTCGAAGCAGTTCCACGACATAAAGAAATAAAAGAACCGTTGGCAAGAAAAATCCTGAAGAATCTGGGTGCTGAATAAACGGCCTAACAACACGTTTCGCCTGACCGCCGACTCCGGGGTC
>QMLZ01000363.1 GCA_003646995.1 Deltaproteobacteria bacterium
GACCGGGCATGCTCAACGATTGGACTGCCACTGTTACAAGTGATGCAATAAGGGAATTGGCTAATGAGGATGGTGTTCAGTGGATGGAGGAGGTTCCACCACCAGAAACAACTTTTAATGATGGATCGCGTAATAGAGTTGGAGCCAATATCGTGCAAGCACCACCATATAATTTAGATGGAACAAATGTACAGGTCGGTGTCTGGGACGGAGGAGAGATAGATAATAGTTCCTCACCTCATCCTGATTTAACAGGTCGTGTCACCATTATAGAAAACGCTCCGATAAGCGACCATGCCACGCATGTTACGGGTACTATGATGGGTGATGGAAGCGCAAGCGGTAGAACTTATCGCGGAATGGCAACGAGCGCTACAGCATATTCTTACACTTTTTTATATAACGATCTTGAGCCGGAGGAGCACAATGGTGCAATTAATACATACGGAATTGACATTTCTCAAAATTCATGGGGTGTGACCATAAATGAAATCGATCTCGGAAATTGTGATCAGTATGGAAACTATTCATTAAGATCCCAGAAATATGATAATGTGGTCAGTGGTTGTTATGGGAGGCGTATACCTATTATTTTTGCAGCAGGTAACGAACGGAATGATGGGGATTGTGGTATTCCCGCGCGCGGAGGTTATGCCTGTTTGCCCGGACCAGGCGCAACAGCTAAAAATACCATAGTCGTTGGAGCAACAAATTCTGATACAGATAGCATGACATTCTTTAGCAGTTGGGGACCCACAGATGATGGCAGAATTAAACCAGATGTTGTAGCCCCTGGTGATGAAGTGGGCGGTAACGGCGATATCTGGTCAACAATACCATTTGGATCTACTGGTCATTCATATCCCTACGATAGTATGATAGGAACATCTATGGCGGCACCGTGTGTGTCGGGTTGTGCAGCTCTCATGATTCAGGATTACAGAAACACCCATAACAATGTTGATCCCTGGCCTTCAACGATAAAAGCGTTATTAATCCATACAGCAACAGACCTAAATAATACAGGACCTGATTATACAACTGGCTATGGAAGAATAAATGTCCAAGATGCAGTAGATATGATCAGGGATGATGCTGCGTGTTGCAATGTAATCATTGAGAATAACATTTCAGCAAATGGTGAAATGGATGATTACACCATAGACGTTCCAGCGGGAACGTCAGAATTAAAAGTTAGCCTCGTCTGGACAGATAAGCCTGGAACACCCAATGATGCGAAAGAACTTGTTAACGATCTTGATCTTATAGTAAAAGATCCAAACGGTGTTAGAAAGTATCCGTGGACATTAAATTCAAGTAGTCCCGCGAATGCCGCTGAAAGAAATAAGCGTGATGATATAAATAACGTGGAGCAAGTCTATGTGAATAATCCCCTACAAGGGACATGGAACATAACAGTAGAAGGAACCACTGTGCCTAATCCAATCCAAAACTACTCGTTGGTAGGCTCTCTTCCAATGAAAGAAGAGGATATGACCGATGTAGAATGGTCAATCGAAAAAGGTCTCTGCTGGCTTTATCAGAACCAAAACCCAGACGGCTCTTGGGGCGGTAATGTAGGTTACACCTCTTTAGCCGCATTAGCCTTCTTGAATCATGGCGTTAATGAGTCAGACCCCTCAGTATCAAAAGCCATAAATTACATCCTCTCGAAGAAACACGCTGACGGGTCTATTTATGTTGGCTATTCGAATTACGAGACCTCGCTTGCCATTCTACCATTGGTTGCAACACACAACAACAGTTATGATGCAGACATTTTAGCAGCAAGGAATTATTTAGTGAGTATCCAAAATGATGAAAGTCAGGGTTATCAAACAACAAATCCTTTTTATGGCGGATGGGGTTATTCAGAATGTCCACAATCGTCATGTAACTGGTCAGATTTATCAAATACGCAGTGGACGATGATGGGATTAGATGCTGCTAATCTGCAAAAAACCGACAGTACATGGAACAAAGCTGAGACCTTTGTCACAAGGTGTCAAAACTTGGATGCCAATCCATGGCACCACAGTAATGACGGCGGGTTTGGATACCAACCACCAACTGTGTCGTGCTGTGGGCGACATATATCTTACGGCAGTATGACTACAGCAGGTATCTGGGGATTACGGCTTGCAGAAGTGCCAACGGGCAATCAGCGCGTTCAGGGAGGATTGAATTGGCTGAAGAACAATTATGCACCCATTAAAACAAAAGGGAATGCCCAGAATCCGAACTATCCTGGCTGGTATTTATACTACTACCTCCTTGGTTTTGCAAAAACATTAATAATGACTGGGATTCCAGCAGGTAGCTGGCAAGAAACAGCCAGTAAAGACATTACAAATTACATTGTGGATCAACAATACGATGATGGACGCTGGAGTTCAAATGAAGGGGATGTATTCGCAACCGAGCAGGCAATACTTGCACTGCAAACACGAACAATTCCAACGAGCGTCCAACGGCTCTCTTGGCTAACTTTCATTCTCCACTCAAACGCAGACCTGCACGTTTACGACCCGCTTGGAAGGCATGTCGGCAAGAACTACGAGACAGGAGGAATAGATTTAGAGATACCAAACGCGACTTACATGAGCAACGGCGCTCAGAACATCGTAATTCCAGGATTAGAGACAGGCAACTACAGGATTGTATTAATCGGAACAGGAACCGGCGAATACACGCTTGATGTAACTGGCGGAGTTGGAAACGATACCGTCTCTACGAACAGCTTTACAGGAAATATAACAGAGGGCGAGGCGCACGATGCAGACGTAAATGTAGCGATGATCACCTGGCTCACGATTCATATCGAAGAGCCAGAACCGGTTGATGCAATGGTAGAATCAGCAACAGGCACTGGCAAGGTCTCCTTTGTCTCGGATGCAGCAGCAGGCACAATCGAAGATCTCACTGCTCTAAAAGAATCAGACCTGCCAGAAGAGAACTCGGATCTCGATTTCCCACACGGGCTCTTTGAATTCAACATAACAGGGCTAACACCCGGAGAAACAGTGACCGTAACAATCGACTTCCCGCAAAACATTCCCACAACAGCACAGTACTGGAAATACCACACACCACAAGGTTGGTACCAGCTACCGACGATGGGCAGTAACGACGGAGACAACATCATAACAATCCAACTCACAGACGGTGGCATCGGAGACGATGACGGTGTTGCAAATGGAGTAATCGTCGACCAAGGTGGACCTGGACTTCCAAAAGGAAAAGCGGATTTAACGCTCAGCCCGGCAGATATTTCCTTCTCACCAGCGAGCCAACCGACCGAGGGCGATTCCGTGACAATAACAGCGACCGTCCACAACATCGGCGCTGCAGACGCGACCAACTTCGTAGTCTCGTTCTTTGACGGCGTCGTTTTGATCGGAACCGAGACAATCTCGGTAACTGCAAGCTCCTCTTCTCAGGCATCAACAACTTGGACCGCAACGCCTGCAGGAGAACACACCATAAAAGTGGTCGCGGATTCTGGAGGTGCAGTAGCAGAGTCCAACGAAGCGAACAACGAGGCGAGCAAAAAAA
>QMLZ01000364.1 GCA_003646995.1 Deltaproteobacteria bacterium
ATTTAAGTTTGAATTTCTATAAGGAGTTTTCTCCCTACAGTCAATTGCGTTTAACTGACAGTTTTGCTCATACTTATGAACCGAGAAGTTTCGAGGAGGCTTTTGGGAGAACTGGAGGTAGATACAGCTACTACAGGAATAAGTTCAACTTGATTTATATTAGAGATATAAGCAAATATCTTAACATCAGGGCTATTTTTGCTAATGAGATAAATGAGGTTTCCCGGCAAGGATTAAGGGATTCCACCCTTAACCAGGCAGGATTTAATCTAAATTATTTCTGGAGTCCATCTATTATTCTTAAGTTCAACTATAGTTTTTTCTTAAGGGATTTTACCCCAGGAGAGGGTGCCTCTACCCATAGTATTGTTTTAGGATTGAGAAATTATCTAACCTCCCAGCTCTATTTTGACTTCAGAGGAGGTATGGAGGTAATAGAGTCCTTTAATGATAAAAATTATATTCGCCCTCTAATTCAGGCATTGGTTACTGGTGATATAGATGAAAATACCAGGGTGAAACTTGCTTTTACTAAAAAATACTATACTAATGCTTACACCGAGGACCTTTTTAACTATTGGCGAGTCTCAGCTTTTCTTACTCGCCGACTACTTAAAAGGTTGAGAGGGTCTCTTTTAGGGTTTTATGGAGAAGGCAGATATGTTGCCATAGGGATTAGAGATAAACTTAATGGTGTTACCTTCACATTTACTTATGACGTGGGAAGAGATATAAAAGCAAATTTCAGTTACACTAATTCCCGGGTTGATTCCACGGATATAGGGAGAGAGTATATAAAAAATACAGTAGGCTTAGGGGTAACAATAAAATTTTAAGGTGAAAATATGCTAAAACAACATATGACAGTATTTAGAAGAGTAATGATATTTTTTGACCTGTGTATAGTCGTCGTCTCTTTTGTGGGGGGATATTTTTTGGCAGGTAATATAAGTCACCTTTCCCCTTTAAAGAGTTATCTTTGGATTTTACCTCTGTTGTTGTTTATATGGGGAGGGTTACTCTATCATTTTGGAATGTATACCTCTTTTAGGATAAAACAGATAGGGGAAATTTTGTGGATAGTCTTCAAGACAGGGGTGGGGGGGATATTTATCTTCGGAGGATTTACCTTTGCTTTTAAGCTAACAGAGATTAGCAGAATTTTTTTAAGTTTAGTATTTATTATTACGATGATTCTGATAAGTCTGGAGAAAGTATTTCTCATACTATTTTTTAGATATATCCGTGCTAAAGGCTATAACTACAGAAATCTGCTAATAGTAGGGACGGGTAAACGCGCTCAGCACTTTATAGATATTGTTAATAAACATTCTGCATGGGGGTTAAAAATTCTTGGCCTTATAGATAAAGATAAAAGTAAAGTGGGAACATTTATTAACGGTTATAAAATAATGGGGACGTTATTTGACATTCCCGAGATAATTCATAATAATGTCGTTGATGAAGTTGTTTTCGTTGTCCCCCATTCCTGGTTGAATGAGATTGAGGAGGCAGTTTTGTTTTTGGAGATAGAAGGAGTAAGAACGCATCTTGCCGTAGACCATTTTCAGTTACGTTTTGCTCGAGCAAAAGCAATGGAACTTCATGGAATCCCCCTGGTTACTTTTGAGAGCACACCAGATAAAATATGGCATCTGTTTATTAAACGTATAATAGACATTGTGTTTTCTACAATAGGATTAATAGTGACTTCTCCACTATTTCTAATAGTAGCGGTACTTATAAAACTTACCTCAAAAGGTCCTGTACTTTTTAAACAGCAGCGTTGTGGCTACAACGGAAGAAAATTTACTCTTTACAAGTTTAGAACAATGGTAGAAGATGCTGAACAGAGGCATTCTGAACTTCTCCGTTATAATGAGATGTCGGGGCCTGCGTTCAAAATGACTAATGATCCCCGAATTACAAAGATAGGAAAAGTTTTGCGGAAGTTCAGTATAGATGAATTGCCACAATTACTGAATGTGCTCAAAGGCGATATGAGTTTGGTTGGACCACGTCCACCTTTACCATCAGAGGTGAATAATTACAAGTCATGGCAGAGGAGACGTTTAAGTATGCGACCAGGTATCACCTGTTTATGGCAGGTATGTGGGAGGAATAAAATAGCTAACTTTGATGAATGGGCCAGGCTGGACCTTGAATATATTGATAACTGGACCCTCGGGATGGATTTTAAGATTCTTTTTAAAACAATACCTGTGGTGTTGCTTGCTGAGGGCGCTCGATAACTCTGAAGAGGGAAATCTTTCTTCTTAATTGGGAAGTGAATAGTTGTTTATTTCTCTAAAGGTTAAGGTGCTGTCAATACAATATTTATAGGAAAGCATTTAAAAAGGATATTTTTTATATAAGGGGGGATTCCAAAGTTCCAACATTCAAATTGGAAACAAATTCAAAAGTTTAAAATGGAACAAATTCAAAACAAAAAAAGTTTCCTAAAATTGTTACTTATCTTGTGTTTTGTAGGAAGTAAATTTACCCTGCGGGGAGGATTTTAAGAAATCTGGAGTTATTAGATATTGTTTGGTATTTTGTTTGTGTGGCCAATTCCTTAAGAATAGAGAGGAGATTTTTGATAGTACCAGGGTTAAGGCAAGGAGGATAATAATGAGAGTCTTAACAATCATGGGATTAGTTATTTGTTTGTTTATTTCATTGGAGAGATATCCTGATGAGCTTATTAGATGTAAGGAGGTTAGCCTTCAGAGACATTTATTATCTAAGGGACTAAAATACCCTGTTTTTGTAGGAGAAAGGTTTAATGCGAGGTATTTACATTTTTTAACAAGATTTACTTATTTTCCCATAGCGAGAGCAGAAGAATTAGCGAAACCAGACAGTACTGTTCAGGAGGAATATACTGTGGGGGTAGATGATGTTTTGGAGATAAGCATACTACGGCCAGAGAAGATAGTTACTACAGTGATTGTTGCCCCTGATGGTTCAATAAGTGTTCCTTACATTGGTAATGTAGAAGTGAAAGGGTTAACCCTTTCTCAGATACAAAGTGCAATACAGACAAAACTTGCTGATGGATATATGAAGTACCCTGTGATTTCTGTTTCTTTAAAGGCATCTCGCAGTAGAAAGTTTTTTGTCTATGGGGAGGTTGTTCATCCCGGAGCATATCCTATAGAAGAGAATGTTACTGTATTGAAAGCTATATCAATGGCAGGAGGATTTACGAAATTCGGGTCAGCAAATAAAGTTAAGGTTTTACGTCTCAAAAAAGGTGCACCGGGATATCAAATGATAAAGGTAAACATTAAAGCAGTGATGAACGGTTCTTTAGAGGCAGATATTACTCTTGAGCCGGGAGATATAGTAGTTGTTTCACAAGGTATCTTTTAATTTTCTGAGGGAGTAGTCTTTCCTATTTGATTTTAAAAAGGTAAGACAAAAGAACCGTTTGAAAAACGAGGAGGTGATGATGAATAACTCTACAGAGGAAACTATTGCTACCTTGAGAGACTACCTAATGATTATCTTTAGACATATGCCTGTGCTTATTATTACCTTTG